>UREB01000001.1 GCA_900546685.1 uncultured Eubacteriales bacterium
GTCCGCCACTACGTCGTCCGCGCTTTTTTCCGCCTGGTAGCCGCTGGCCACCATATGGCTGCCGGCGTCGATGACGCCACGCAGCACGCTGCGGTCCTCCACGATCTTGATATACTGCGAAACATTGGCCGTTGTCGGCACAAGGTTGGAAAGCGTGGTCAGGTATTCCATGCCGCCGGCGCTTTCCAGCGTGCCCTGCTGATTCATCTTTTCCAGCACGGTGACAAGGTCTACCGGCTGGCCGTCCAGATGCAGGCTGGCCATGGCCGCATAGATCTTTTGATGGCCGGGGGTATAGAAGTCCTCGGTCGTCAGCGTTTCCATCGCCTGGGTGACGGCATTGGCATCCAGCAGCATGCTGCCCAAAACGGACTGCTCTGCCTCAATGCTGTGCGGCGGCACGCGCTGTGCGCTGCTGCTCATGGCCCTTCCTCCTTTTTTACAGGCTTTCCACCGTTACGGTGATCTTGCAGGATACGTTGGCGTACGGCTTTAGCTCCACGGTGTAGCTGCCCACCTGCTTGATGGGCTCGGAAAGCACGATCTTTTTCTTATCCAGCTCATAGCCGAACTGCTGGTGCAGCAGGTCTGCAATTTCCTTATTGGTGACAGCGCCAAAGAGCTTCCCGGTCTCGCCTGTCTTTACCTTAAGGGTCAGCTGCTGGCCCTCCAGCTTTTCCGCCTGTGCCTTGGCCTCTGCCAGCTGCACGGCCTGCTTATGCTGGGCGGCCTTTTCCTTAGCAGCGGCGTTGTTGATGTTTTGCTGGGTGGCCTCTACGGCCAGATTTTTACGGAGCAGAAAATTGCGGGCATAGCCGTCGGACACCTCGACGGTCTGCCCCTTTTTGCCCGTGCCCTTTACATCCTGATTCAATACGACCTTCATCGTCTATTTCCTCCTTTATTTTTCAGGCGCTGCAGTTTCGCATCCCATATAGGCCCTAAGCGCCTCCGGGATGGCGATGCTGCCGTCCGCCTGCTGATAATTTTCCATTACAGCCGCCACCGTGCGCCCCACGGCCAGGCCGGAGCCGTTTAAGGTGTGTACGAACTTCAGTTTGCCGTCGGTATCGCGGAAGCGGATATTCGCCCGGCGCGCCTGGAACGCTTCGCAGTTGCTGCACGAGGAGATCTCCACATACCGGCCGTAGGACGGCATCCAGACCTCTAAATCGTAGGTTTTGGCGCTGGAGAAGCCGGCGTCGCCGGTGCAGAGCTGCACCACGCGGTACGGCAGGCCCAGCGTTTGCAAAATGCGCTCAGCGTCGTTTGTCATGCGCTCTAGGTCTTGGTAGCTATCATCCGGATGGGCAAAATGCACCATCTCCACTTTATTAAACTGATGCTGGCGGATGATGCCGCGGGTATCCCTTCCGGCGCTGCCCGCCTCGGCGCGGAAGCAGGCGGAAAATGCGCAGTAGCGCAGCGGCAGCTCCTCCGCTTTTAGGATGCAGTCGCGGTACATATTGGTCACCGGCACTTCGGCGGTGGGGATCAAAAAGTAATCCTGCCCTACGACCTTGAAGGCATCCTCCTCAAACTTGGGCAGCTGGCCGGTGCCCACCATGCTGTGGCGGTGCACGATGTACGGCGGCAGCACCTCGGTATAGCCATGGTCCGCATGGGTATTCATCATGAAGTTAAACAAAGAGCGCTCCAGCCGCGCGCCCAGCCCCTTGTAAAAGGTAAAGCGCGAACCCGTTACGCGGGCGGCGGCGTCCCAATCGAACCAGCCCAGCGCCTGGCCGAGGTCCCAATGCGCTTTTGGCTCAAAGGCAAACTGCGTGGGCTCGCCCCAGCGGCGCACCTCCACATTTTCGCTGTCGTCCTTGCCGACCGGCACGCTTTCGTGCTGAATATTGGGAATGGTCAGCAGGATCTCGGTAAAGCGCTTTTCCAGCGCGTCCACCTTTTGCTTGGCCTCGGCGCCGTCCTCTTTTTTCATCAAGGATAAAAAGCGCTGCTTACTATCCTCAAACGCATCGCCGGCCAGCGCGCCCGCCTCAGCCTTTTGCGCCGCCTCCAAAAGCAGCGCCCTGGCAGCGCCCTCCGGCGTATCTGCCGCAAACTCTGAGCAAAACGCCTGCACGCGCCCCTGGGCCTTGGCCAGCGCGTCCGCATCTCCATTGGCCTTTTTCAGCTGCTGCAAAAGCGGCATAAAATTGGAGAGCCGGTTGCGGGAAGCCTGCAACGCCTCGCTCTGGCCGATGGCGGCCCTCCGCTCTGCGTCCACCGCCATCAATTCGTCGATGACGGCCGGGTCCCCATTGCGGTTCTGTACCGCGGTCTTGACAAACTCCGGGTTTTGCCGAATGAATTTTGCGTCTAACATGCCTCGTCTCTCCTTATGGTATATGGTATACATCCTGGGCCCGGCATGCCGTTTGCGCATCCCCGGCCTTGTTTTCGTATTGCTTTATAGATCCAGCTTCATATCGCCGGGCTTGATCCACCCTGCGCGCCGCATGCCGTTGGTGATGACCAGTGTCAACAAAATGGGCAGGATAAACTGCAAAATCGCCATCTTTAATAAGATCCACACCATCGGCTCGCTACCCGCCATGGCGGCAATGGTGCCAAACTGGCCCACCAGCCCGCTGGTGCCCATGCCGGCGCCCATGGCGTTGTTTGTCATGGCGAACAACGTGGTGGACAGCGGCCCCAAAATGGCGCTGACAATGATCTCCGGCAGCCAGATCACAGGTTTTCTTACGATATTGGGCACTTGCAGCATGCTGGTGCCCAGGCCCTGGCTGATCAGCCCGCCCACGCCGTTTTCCCGGTAGCTGGCCACGGCAAAGCCCAGCATATTCACACAGCAGCCCACCGTAGCCGCGCCCGCCGCCAGGCCGGAAAGATCCAGCGAAATGGCAATGGCCGCCGAGGAAATGGGGGCTGTGAGCGCCATACCCATCACCACGCTGACCAGAATGCCCATCGGAATGGGCTGTAATTCTGTGGCCAGGTTGATAAACTTGCCGATGCCCGTCATCATCGCATTGATGCCGGGGCCAATCCAGGTAGCGACCAGCCCACCGACAACGATGGTGACAAAGGGCAGCACGACGATATCCACCTTGGTTTTGCCCACCAGAAGGCCCGCAATCTCCGCCCCGGCCAGGGACGCCAAAAATGCGCCGACCGGCCCGCCCAGCGTATAGCCCAGCGCCCCGGTGGCCGCCGAGGAAAACACCACCAGCGGCGCATGCTTTAGCCCATAGGCCACAGCCACGCCGATGGCCGCGCCCACCACCGGGCTGGAAGCGGACAGCATTTGGGCAAACGGCGTTAAAAACGAAAGCCCGGGAATTTTCCCCAGCTGCTGAATGATGAGCCCGATGATCAGCGAGGCAAACAGCCCCTGTGCCATGGCGCCCAGCGCGTCGATAAACCAGCGTTTCAACAGGCCTTTGATACCGCTTTGCCGTTTGGCCATTGGTATTCTTCCCCTTTCCTGCCGCCGGCGCGGCGTTGCCTTTATCGTTTTCCCATGCGTTTGTATTCCACCCGAATGCCCTGGTTATCCAGCGCGATGACCAGCGGCTTTAGGTCTAAATATTCATGAAAGGAAATGACCTTTTCATCCTTTAGGTGCAGCTCTACCCCAAGGGCGCTGCCATCATAGGAGGCAAACGCCACCTGGCTGATGGGGATGATGGTTTCCCTGCCGTCCCGGTGCAGACGCACCTCCGTTTCGCCGGCCCGGTAGTAATCGCGCCCGTATTTGAGGTATACGGCCGCCAAATACGCCACAGCGCCGATGCACAGCGCCGCCGTCAAAATGGTATTCAGCGTGGTAGGGTCCCCGGGCAGCAGCCAAACTGCGCCCACAGCCACCAGCGCATACAATACGCCGCGGCTGAGCCTTGGCAGCAAGGCCTTCCACGCATAGATCCTCTTTTGTCTCATCCTCTGTCTTCTCCCTGCTGTAACTGTTTGCAGTGCGCCGCCAGCAGCTGGATAAAGCCCTGGACATCCTCATACTGGTAGACAAACGCCACGCGCTTGGTACCGTTGAGCACCAGCATCATGCGCGCGTGCATGGCGTCGTAAAACATGCCTGTGATGTCGTCATAGGCGATCCTGGTGGCCGGCAAAAAGGTTTTGCGGATGGCAATGCCCGTTTCATCGGTACGGATCTCGGCAAAAAAGCTCTGGGACAGCACCATCAGCCCATACCAGGCAAACAGCGCGAAAAACACGCCCTCTACCGTTTGCATGGGCTTGGCGCGAAACGCTTCCTGGGCCCAGACAATGCCGAGCGCCAGCATAAGCGCACCAAATAGAAATTTTTGTGCCCACCGATTTCGGTTGATGGAAAATGCTCGCATATTACATCCTTTCCGGCGATGCGATGCCCAAAAGCCCCAGCCCGGTCTTGAGCACGGTGCGCACCGCTTTTGTCAGCTGCAGCCGCGCGGCGGTCTGCGCGCTGTCCTCCGTGATGATGCGCTCTTCATAATAAAACCGGTTGTACGCCTGCGCCAGCTCGATGAGCGCCCGGCTCAAAAGGTACGGCTCGTTTTTCTCCAACGCCGCGGCCACGGCGTCCTTCCAGCCCTCCAGCGCGCGCACGACGGCCGTGGCAAACGGGCCGGAAAGCGCCGCATCGTCCGGCTGGGCCTCTTGCCATGCCGGGTCGGCTTTCCTTAAGACGCTGCAGCAGCGCGCGCCGGTATATTGCAGGTACGGGGCGGTCTCCCCGTCAAAGGAGAGAGCACGGTCGTAGGAAAACGCAATGTCCTTGATCCTGGCATTGTACAATACGCCAAACACCACCGCGCCCACGCCGACCTGCTCGGCCACCGTCTGTTTGTCCGAAAGGTGCGGAGATTTTTCCTCCAAAATTTCGCCCGCGCGCGCGATGGCGCTGTGCAGCACATCCTTGAGCAGCACCACATGGCCCTTTCTGGTGGAAAGCGTGGTGCCGTCCGCCATGGAGACCATGCCAAAGGCCACATGCTCCAAATCCTTGGCCCAATCGTAGCCCATCTTTTCCACCACTTTGAACCATTGGCGGAAATGCAGGTTCTGCTGATAGGCTACCACATACAAGCACTTGGCAAAATCGTAGGTTTTTTTGCGGTAGAACGCCGCAGCCAAATCGCGGGTGGCGTATAGGGTGGTGCCGTCGGATTTCAAGATGATACAGGGCGGCATATTGTCTGCGGACAGATCCACCACATACGCGCCCTCGGAGAGGGTCAGCAGGTGTTTGGCCCGCAGCTCGTCCACCACAGGCTGCATCTTATCGTTGTAAAACGCTTCGCCATTGTAGCTGTCAAACGTGATGCCCAAGAGATCGTAGATTTTCATGACCTCCTGGATGGTGGCCTGCTTGAACTGATCAAACAGCGCCAGCGCAATTTCGTCGCCGTCCTCGATGCGCTTGAACCAGGCGCGGCCAAGATCCTCCAGCTGGGGATCCTTTTCCGCTTCCTCGTGGAACTTAACGTACAGGCGCGTCATCTCCTCCACGCCCTTTTCGCGGACGGCGGCTTCATCGCCCCACAATTCGTAGGCAGCCAGCAGCTTGCCAAACTGCGTGCCCCAATCGCCCAGGTGGTTGATGCCTATGCTCTTGTAGCCCATGAAATTGTAGAGATTGTACAGGGCATGTCCAATGGCCGTGCTGGAAAGGTGGCCGATATGGAACTGCTTGGCGATGTTGATGCTGCTGTAATCGATGCACACCGTGCGCCCATGCCCGATATCCTGCGCGCCGTAGCGCTCGCCTTCTAAAAGCGCCTGATCCAGCACGGTACGGGCATACAGCGCTTTGTCCACAGTAAAATTGGCATAGCCGCCCGCCACCTCCGCCTTGACAACGCAGGCCGGCATTGCGCTTTCCACAATGCTTTTGGCAATCAGCTGCGGCGCTTTGCGCAGGGTTTTGGCAAAGGCAAAGCAGGGCAGCGCATAATCGCCCAGGGCCGGGTCCGGCGGGGTTTCTATCAACGGCAATACCTGTTCCAAAGGCGTATCCAGCACCTGGGAAACAGCCTTTGCGATCTCTTGTTTGAATGGCAACTTTCTCGGCTCCTTTGCCCTCTATCCGCCCAGGGGCGCAGAGGGATGCAAACTTTATACGTATACTTAGTTTACTATATCACAATCCCCCTATGCTTTCAATTCTGCACCCCGAAAAACAAGCAATTTTTCTGTTGACATTGCGCCGGTTGTGATGTATTATATTTGAGCACCATGTACCAGTAGCTCAGCTGGATAGAGCGTTTGACTACGAATCAAAAGGTCGGGGGTTCGAATCCCTTCTGGTACACCACAAAAGACCCGAAACCATATGGTTTCGGGTCTTTTGTTATTTATTTTCGTCTGTTATGGGGCAAATACGACCGCCATGGTATACGGCCCGTCGCTGCCCACATCCACGCGCGCCACATGCCCGGCGCTGTCCACCACATACCGGCGGTATTGGGCGCCCCATACCGAGGCATACGGCGCTTGTTCCGTGACATCGGTTTGCTTCATCTCCACGGTATAGACTCGGCTGCCGTTTTCGCCCGGCTCGCACGTGATGGCCTGTATCTCTCCTTTTTGCAAAGGGGTCAGATCCACCCCGGCGATTTCGGACAGCGTACGGTACTGGGTGGTATCGTCCAGCGCCGTTTCCGGAAGCTCTCCTTCCGGGAGGATCAGCTTGCCGTTTTGGTATTGATACTCGCTTTGGACGCCTTCCGCATCCCATCCCTGATGGGTAAAATAGGGCGCTCCGTTTTCAAACGCATACTCTACGGCAACGGACAGCGATTCGCCGTCCTCGGACAGGTTCAAAATCCGAAACTGCCCCGCCTGCTGCGCATTGAGCGCCTCCAGCGCCTGGTTCAGCGCCTCCTCCGGTCGGGCGGCACAGCCGCAGACGGCGAGAAGCGCAAAGGCAGATGCAGCCACAGCACAGATGGCTCTGAAAGGATGACGGTTCATTTTCTTCCCTCTCTTAGTAGTAGAAAGTATTCGTTTCTATAAAGTCACGGATCTGGGCCGCCTCTAAGTGGTACTCCTCTACAGCCCGAACCGCTTGATTCGCAGGGTATTCAGCAAAGCCGCAGCGTTTCATTGTAAGCACCGTAACAGAGGCTGCTTTTGTATGCCAATAATCTGCAACCCCTATATAAGCGCCCGCATCCGTAAAGCCAAGCTTCAACTGAAACGTGCCGACTGTATAACCCGGCTTTGTGATAGGATCGCTGTACCTGCGGATAGAATCTCTCCTTTGTGTACGGATCTTATTCTCGGGCTGTACTTCTATCCATCTCGCTTCTCCGCTCTGAATATCCTCTAGAAGAGTTTCCAGTTCTGCTTTCTCCGCCGGGTCAACTGACCTATCGATCAATTCCATAAGCCACTGCGTATTCTCATCCGGCACGGCAAACGCCGTTCCCGAGAAAACAAACACAGACATCACAACAGCAAGCAACAAACCAACATATCTATATTTTTTCATCTGTCAAAACCTCCGCGTCTTTTTGGTTCCCTGTCTCCTCCTTTGATCCAGCGCATCGGAATCACGCCTTTCCATCTCTTGGTAATTAAATTGTTACATAGAAACATAATAGTGTCAATCTATTTTTCAGCCGAATAAAGCCGAATGGATAAGAGCCTATATAGTACGTACGAAATCCCGGTAAATCTCCTTATACTGCTCGGCAAACTGGCTGCCCTTCCGCCAGAGGAAGGAAAAATCATGCCGGACGTCAAAATCCGCAAGGGGGATGGCGCGCAGGGTACCCTGCGCCAGCTCCTCCCTCACGGCGGCCTCATACAAAAAGGTAATGCCGCAGCCCGCCTTGGCCAGGGTTTTTAAGGCAGTGAGGCTGCTGGCCTCCACGCGGCATGCAAAATCCTGGATGGTCAGGTTTTTTCCTTCCAGATAGTGCTCCAGGATATGGCGGGTGCCAGAGCCCTGTTCGCGCACAAGCAGGCGCTCTGTAAGTAAATCGTGGATACGGTATGCGGCGGCTGGCAGCGGATAGTCCGCGCCACAGACCGGCAAAAAGCGCTCTGTGCAAAACAGCAGCGAATCGTATACGCTTTGGGAAAACGCGCCCTCTACGATGGCAAAGTCGATGGCACCGTCATCCAGGGCGCGGAGCAGCTGCTCTGTATCCGCCACGTGCATGGAGATCTGCGCATCCGGGTGCTGCTTTAGATAGCGCGCCAATACCGGCGGCATCGCGTATTCGCCCACGGTGAGCGTAGCGCCAAAGCGCAGCACGGGCTGTTCTCCGCCCAAAGAAGCGATGCGTTTTTGCAGCTGCGCCGCATCCTGCCGCATGGTGCGGGCCGCCTGGCACAGCATGCGCCCCGCCTGGGTCAGCGCCAGCTTTTTGCCCCGGTAGGAAAAAAGAGCGGCGCCGTATTGCTTTTCCAGCGCTTTGATGTGCTGGGAAACAGCGGGCTGTGTGATATGCAGCGCTTCGGCTGCCCTGGTGATGCTCATGGTTCTGCATACCATTAAAAAGCTTTCGATGCGATAATCCAGCATGGCGATCCCTCCGCCATTATCATAATATATTTTTATCATTTTATAAATATATATTATTTTTATTTATTAATTTTCTCTGCTATACTGGCAGACAGAATTGGGCATTTTTCCCTGCTGCCCGAGGTATTAGAAAGGCTGTGAACGCGATATGGAAACGATCAAACGGACTGCGCCGGGCATTGCGCTATGCCTTTTCATTGCGCTGCCCGCCTGGGCGCTGGGGCAATGGCTGCCGGTGGTGGGCGGCCCTGTGTTTGCCATCCTGATTGGCATGGTCATCACGCTGGTGATGCCCCGCAAGGATTGGTGCCACAGCGGCGTGGCGTTTACCTCTAAAAAGGTATTGCAATATGCGGTGGTGCTGCTCGGCTTTGGCATGAATCTTTCCGAGATCTTGGCCAAGGGAAAGCAGTCGCTGCCCATCATCCTTTCTACCATCTCCATTTCGCTCATCGTGGCTTTTGTGCTGTATAAGGCGCTGCGTTTGAAAAAGAACAGCGCCATTTTGATCGGCGTGGGCTCGTCTATCTGCGGCGGCTCTGCCATCGCGGCTACGGCGCCCGTGATCCAGGCAAGCGACGAGGAAGTCGCGCAATCCATTTCCGTGATTTTTCTATTCAACATTTTAGCTGCCCTCATCTTCCCGACGCTGGGCGGGCTTTTGGGGCTTTCGGACACCGGCTTTGGCCTGTTTGCCGGCACCGCCATCAACGATACCTCCTCCGTGACGGCGGCGGCCGCCGCTTGGGACGGCATCCATGGCTCCAATACCCTGGACGCTGCCACCATCGTCAAGCTGACGCGCACGCTGGCCATCATCCCCATTACGCTGGTGCTGGCGCTGATGCGCACCCGCCAGGCCAAGCAGGAAGACGGCGCCAAAATCAGCCTGAAAAAGATTTTCCCCTTTTTCGTGCTCTTCTTCGTGCTGGCCGCCGTCATCACCACCGTATGCCAGCTGCCGGCCAGCGTGACCGGCCCGCTGAAGGATCTGAGCAAATTTCTCATCATCATGGCCATGGCGGCCGTGGGGATGAATACCAACATCGTGCAGCTCGTCAAGACGGGCGGAAAGCCGATTTTAACCGGCTTTTGCTGCTGGGTGGCCATCGCGGCGGTCAGCCTGGGCATGCAGACGGTTTTGGGCATCTGGTAAGCGCTGCGCCCAACCATTGTCTTTTCAAAGGGCCTATTAGGCCCTTTTTTTCTTGCACCGTATAGGCGGGCCGCCGCAAATCCGCTTGCATAGATTGCATCCATAAGGGGGGTGGGAAGGCCCGCCGGCCTTCCCGTTTTTCTGCATAGAAAAAGCCCCCGGGGCGGGGGCTTTGTTCCGCGCAAAATGCTCAGCGTTTCGTTGTTTGCAGCGTATCCTTTTTCAGCGGAATCTCATACACATCGGTATACGATTCCACTTCCGCATCATCGAGCGGGGGCGCATAACAAAGGCCGGTACATTCTGTGGCGGAAGCCACGGAAAACAGGTCGTCGGTGAATTCATCGGCAAATTCGACGTTGTAGTCGTCTTTTTTCTTAGAATCATCCATCATGATTTCCTCCTTCCCGCTCTAGTGTGGCCTGTTCTGCTTTGGCTCATACCGATTCTTTCGCGCTGCGCTGCGCCATGGCGTTTTCCGCCCGTTTTTGCGCAAAATACGCGCGGTTGTAGGCCACGGATGCATCGTCCGGCTTATAGGCGGCGGCTTTTTCATTGTAGGCGGCCGCCTTTTCCCATTGCCCCATAGCATCGTAACACAGGCAAAGCTGGATATACGGGATATAGCCGTAGCAATCCGGCTGCACAAAGCCGCGCGTTAGGTCCATCGGGCGGCTCAGCGCCGTTTGATACCAAAACACCGCCGTTTCAAACATGCGCCTTTGGTAAAACAGATGGCCCAATTCACAGCAGGTCTCCGCCCGCGGGGCATCGTATACAAAGCTCCTCAGCAGCGCCTGCAGCGCCTTTTCTTCCTTGCCCAGCTGATGATAGCACAACGATAGATCCTGGCAGGCGCCAATGTTGTTTTCCACCCAGCCCCGGCCCTCTGCCAAGAAAGCCTCGAACACATCGGCGGCTTGCTGGTAGGCGGCATGGTAATACAGCTCGCGGGCGTAATAATACTGCGCCCGCGGCTCCAACGCTTCGCCGCGATCCACCATAGCCTGGTAGATGCGCAGGTTGCGGTCCGGGTCTCCAGGCTTTTCCTTTCGATGCTCAATGGCAATATCGCTATGCAGAATGCGCCCGGCCGGGGCAATGACCTCGTGCACCGCGCCCTCCCAGACAAAGCCTGCGCCGCGCTTTACGATGCGCTCCCGCTCGTAGGCAAAGGTAGGCTGGCCTGCCGCATCAAAGGCAACGCGGTACTGCATCATCACCAGATCCACCGCCCCGTCCATGGTGCGCTTTAATTCCCGGATGCGCTCGATGTTTTCCGGCGTTACGACGTCGTCGGCATCCAGCCACATGAGATAGTCGCAGGTGCCTTTGGAAAAGGCAAAGTTGCGCGCCTGGGCAAAATCATCCTGCCAGGCAAAATCATACACCTTCTCCGTATACTGCCGCGCAATCTCCTTGGTTTTATCCACAGAACCGGTATCTACAACGACCACCTCATCGGCAAACTGAACAGCCGAGGCCAGGCAGCGCGACAATACCTCCTCTTCATTTTTTACAATCATACAAACGCTCAGCGTATGCATCCTCCAGAACCTTCCTTTCGCTTGGTGTATGGCAGCGCCGTACTCACACGAACACCGCCCCCTTTGCATAGTATGAAAAGGAGACAGATGTCTTCACACAAAAGGAAAGGAATGGGTGAATTCAATGCCAATCTTCCAACAACGAGGTCAATACCGTTGCCCGCGCTGCGGCCGTTTGGTCAACGCTGGCAACTTTTATGGCGATGGATGCTGCTTTTGTTGCCCGCCCCCGCCGGGCCCCCGCTGCATCACCGGGCCTACCGGACCCACTGGGCCAACCGGGCCTTCCAGCGGCATTACAGGCGCAACCGGCGCCACGGGTGTGACAGGCCCAACAGGACCTACGGGCGCCACAGGCGCTACCGGCGCTTCCCCCGTATTTTCGATCGGAGAGGTTATCACCGCTGAGCCGGGCGTACCCGCCTCCGTGACGATTACGGGCAATCCCTTAACGCCTATCTTAAACTTTGTCATCCCGCGCGGCGCTACGGGCGCAACCGGGCCGACTGGACCTACGGGTGCTACGGGCGCTACTGGGCCGACTGGACCTACGGGTGCTATGGGCGCTACCGGGCCGACCGGATCTACGGGTGCTACGGGCGCTACTGGGCCGACCGGACCTACGGGTGCTACAGGCGCTACTGGGCCGACTGGACCTACGGGATCCGATGGGGCTGACGGTGTCGATGGCGTAACGGGACCGACCGGCGCTCAGGGCTTTGCCGGCATCCCCGGCAATGATGGTGCGGATGGTCTGCCTGGCCCCATGGGCCCGACGGGCGCAACTGGTGCTACCGGCGCTACAGGTGCTACTGGCATGAAGGGCGCTACCGGGGCTACTGGGCCGACCGGGCCGACAGGATCCGATGGGGCCGATGGAGTTGATGGCATCGATGGCGTAACGGGACCCACCGGCGCCCAGGGCTTTGCCGGCATCCCCGGCAATGATGGTGCGGATGGTTTGCCTGGCCCCATGGGCCCGACGGGCGCAACTGGCGCCACCGGTGCTACAGGTGCTACGGGCGCCACGGGCACAAAGGGTGCAACGGGCTCTACGGGTGCCACCGGCGCTACAGGCGCGACCGGGCCGACAGGACCGACCGGCAGCCGTGGTGCCACAGGGCCGACCGGGCCGACCGGACCCACCGGGCCAAAGCACAGCTAACGCCAGCTTTTAGAAAAGCAAAAAAAGAGAAGCGCTTGCTTCTCTTTTTTTATGCTGTCAACCTATTTCCTCCCGCAGGATGCGAACCGTGGCGCGCAGGCCTTCTTCAAGCCGGACGCCGGGCGCCCATCCCAACGATTGTAGCTTTTCCGCGCTTAGCACCGCATGGGTGATGGGGGTAAACCCTGCCTTTTCCGCCGCATCCGGCTGGGCAAAGACAACCTGCGTGCCGCCCGCCGCGGCTGTTTTTTCCGCCATGGCCCGCACGGTGGCCCGGCTGCGCGCGTCCGCCACGTTGTATGCCTCCCCGCTTTGGCCGCGCAAGAGGATATACAAGAGCGCCGCGGCCGCGTCCGTAGCGTAGCACCAGGTACGATCCTGCAGGCCCTCGCTTTTCAGCACGATGGGCTCCCCTGCCACGGCATTGCGTACAAACTGGGCAATGGCCCGGCTGTCGCTTTTTGTCATGGTTGGCCCATATAGATGGCAGGGGCGGGCGATGACGCTGTCCACCCCGTATTCCTGGCGGTAGGCTTGGCACAGCACCTCGGCGGCGCGCTTGCCGGCCGGGTAGCAGGCGCGCGGGCTGCTATGGTCTACCGTGCCGCAGTCCGTTTCCACAAACGGCGGCGCATCCGCCGGCATCTGCCCGTACATCTCCCCGGAGGAAACAAACAGCAGCCGGCTATGCCATTGCCTTGCTAACGACAATAGGCGTTCCGTACCGTCAAAGTTTGCCTTCAGCGTTTCCACCGGGTATTTGGCAAAGGAAACAGGGTCGGCGTTGCTGGCGGCATGGACGATATAGTCCACCGGCTGGGTCAGCGCGCCAAGCTCGGCGTTGATATCCTGCTCCACAAAGGTAAACCACGGATCCTTCCAAACATCAGCAAAGCGCGCCTGCCCACGCTCGGCCGAGCGCCCCAGCGCATAGATGTGCACGCCGATTTGCCGTTGCCGGTTGGCCGCCATCAATAGATCCACCAGGCACGAGCCCAGCATGCCCGTGGCCCCGGTGATGAGTACGCGCTTGCCCGAAAGCGCCTGGATGGGCAGGCCGGGATCTTCTACGGCAGCTGTTAGCTGGGCAAGGTAGGCAGGGTGGCGATACCGATTCATTGCCCCATTCTCCTATCGTTTGTAAGCAGCGCCCGGAAAATATCAAGGTCGTCCTGCGTAGTCAATTTGACATTGCGCTCCGAACCGGCGGAAAAATGGATGGTTTCCCCCAATTCGCACATCAACGTGCAGGTGGCCACGGAATTGGTGATGCCGCGCTTTTTCGCCTCCTGATGCGCCCAAACCAGCTTGCCCAGCGGATAGCATTGCGGCGTCTGGGTACGCATGAGCTTATCGCGATCCACTGCCTGGGTAGAAGCGCTTTTGTCCTCGGTGAAAAACATAGCTTCTGCACAGGAAATGGCGGTGATGGCGCCCCCATACTGGCGGCATACCGCCAAGTTCTCCGAGATGATATGGGCCGATACCATCGGGCGGATCGCATCATGGATGGAAATCAGATCCGTTTCCCCATAGTGCTTTGCCAGCTCCATGATGCCGTTGCAAATGGATTCCTGCCCGGTTTTGCCGCCGGAAACGATGTGCTTGAGCTTTGTGATGTGGTACTGCCTTGCATATGCCCAAACCGTTTCATGCCATCCATCAATGCAGACCAAACCAATGGCATCGATCTCCGGGTGCTTTTGAAAGGCCTCCAGCGTATAGATCAGCACGGGCTTATCGTACACGTTGATAAACTGCTTTGGAATTTCAGACTGCATTCTCTGGCCAGAGCCTCCGGCGATGATTAAAGCAATATTCATGGATACTCTCCCTTACATAAGGATAAAATGATGGTTTCATTATATACTATATCCGAAAAGGATGCAGGAAAAAATACTTTTTTGCCGCCGCGCCAGCCCGCGCTGTTTATCTTGACCCACTTCTTTCCAGCGGCTATAATAGCTATGATAAGGAATTCACAAACTTTCTTCCACGATCCAAAAAAAGCATTTGTATAGAGAAAATTCTTGAAGGAGGCCCTTTTGATGAGTTTTGCAGACCAATACAAACAGAAACTGACCACTGCCGAGCAAGCGGTACGCTGCGTAAAATCCGGCGACTGGGTAGACTACGGCTGGTGCGTATGCCATCCTGTCAGCCTGGACCGTGCGCTGGCCGCCAGAGCTGAAGAGCTAACGGATATCAACATCCGCGGCGGCATCGCGCTTTGGAAGCCTGCGATTGCCGAGGTGCCGGAGGCAGAAAAGCACTTTACCTGGAATTCCTGGCATATGAGCGGCATCGAGCGCAAGATGATCGCCCAGGGCATGGCCTATTATGCGCCCATCCGCTATTCCGAGCTGCCGCGCTATTACCGCGAAAATGTGGAGCGTGTGGACGTGGCAATGTTCCAGGTGGCGCCGATGGACGAGCACGGCTACTTTAACTTCGGCCCCACAGCCAGCCATATGATGGCCATGTGCGAACAGGCCAAGACCATCATCGTAGAGGTCAACAAAAACGTGCCGCGCTGCCTGGGCGGCAAGGAAGAGAGCATCCACATTTCCCAGGTGGATATGATCGTAGAGGGCGATAACCCGCCCATGGGCCAGATGGGCGGCGGCGGAGCGGCCACCGAGGTAGACCAGGCCGTGGCAAAGCTCATCGTAGAGGAAATTCCGGACGGCGCCTGCTTGCAGCTGGGCATCGGCGGCATGCCCAACGCCGTGGGTTCGCTGATTGCCGAGAGCGATTTGAAGGATTTGGGCGTGCATACCGAGATGTATGTGGATGCGTTTGTGGACATCGCCAAGGCCGGCAAGATCACGGGCGCGCGCAAGAATATCGACCGTTTCCGCCAGACCTACGCCTTTGCTGCCGGTACGCAGAAGCTGTACGATTTCCTAAACGACAACCCGGAATGCATGAGCTGCCCGGTAGACTATACCAACGACGCGCGCACCATCTCCCAGCTGGATAACTTCATGTCCATCAACAACGCGGTGGATGTGGACCTATTTGGCCAGGTCAACGCCGAATCCGCCGGCATCAAGCACATCAGCGGCGCAGGCGGGCAGCTGGATTTCGTGCTGGGCGCATACCTGTCCAAGGGCGGCAAGAGCTTTATCTGCTGCTCGTCGACGTTTACCACCAAATCCGGCGAAGTGAAAAGCCGTATTGTGCCCACGCTGGCGCCTGGCTCCATTGTCACGGATACCCGCGCCAACATCCATTACCTGGTCACCGAATACGGCAAGGTAAACCTAAAAGGCCTTTCCACCTGGCAAAAGGCCGAGGCCATCATTTCTGTGGCGCATCCGGATTTCCGCGACGAGCTCATCAAACAGGCCGAGCAGAACCATATCTGGCGGCGTTCCAACAAATAAACCACGCAAAAACAGCCCTTTGGCAAAGGGCTGTTTTTTTGATGGCAGCAGGCCGGTTTCCGGCCGACGGTATGTGAAGATAGAGAGGAGCCATGGCTGTGGAACGGTTTTTGCAGCTGCTTTTATCCTGGGCTTGGCATGAACCCAAAATACAAAGCGTCGTCCTCGTAGGCTCGTATGCCAGAGGAGCGCAGCGCCCTTTTTCTGATCTGGATCTTATCCTCCTCACGCCGGATCGGGCCTATTTTTTAGCGCAGCAGGCGTTCCTCCATCAATTTGGGCCGGTGCAAAGCATCCAGCAGGAAGCGTATGGGGCGTGTACATCGCTGCGCGTTTGGTATTCATCCGGCCTGGAAGTAGAGTTCGGGTTTGTAACGACAGCCTGGATGGCGTATCCATTAGACCAAGGCACAGAGCGGGTGCTGCGCGACGGATATCTCGTGCTTTTGGACAAAGGATGTTACTTTCAGTCGTTATCCTTTTAGCGCTTTCTCATTTTTTTCGCTCTTTGGCCGCATTCGGGTGTATACTATATACAAGGCACAAATATGTTCCTTTTGAAGGAGGGGGTTATTATGAGCAAGATTACCAACAAGCCGACCAAAACAGACGAAACAACCCTGGCCCTGCGCGGGCTGTGCGCCAAGCGCGCCAGCACCATCTGCTATATGATCCAGCAGGCCAAAGAGCACGGCGTGCAGGATGGCGCGGCCTTTGCCCGGGAAGCCATTACCAAATACGGAGAGGACATTGGGCAAGTCGTCAAAAGCAAGATGAAAGACCCGGACGATCTGCTGGAATTTTCCCAGTATTTCGGCGCCGGGGCGGATCGCGACATCTACGAGATGGAGGTCATCGCGCAGGACGAGGATCGTTTTTATCTGGATTTCCATTACTGCCCGTATGTGGCGGAATGGCAAAAAATGGGCCGCGACCCGGAGGAAATGGCGGAATTGTGCGATATCGCCATGGAGGGCGACAGGGCCGTGGGCGCCTCGTTTGACGCATTTGAGTTTACATTGGGCGAGACCATCGCACAGGGCTGCCCTGCCTGCCAGATCCGGTTTGACAGGGTGAAAAAATAACAGATATGAAAAAAGACCCGTTGGGTCTTTTTTTATGTGCTGGGGCTGCGTGATGTCTCTTCCTTGAGGAACATGAGCGCAAAGCCCACCGCCATCAGGCCGGCGGCAATCCAGATGGTCTTTTCGCCAATCTGCCGGGTCAGCACAGCGCCCAGCGCCGCGCCGGCGGCAAACACCAGGATGATATAATAATAATGCAAGCTTTTGCGCAAAAGTGCCTTATCCCTTGTGATGTGGTAGCGGCTTAAAAGCTCCGTGCCGCTGCGCATGTTGCCGATGCACATGGTGGTGGCGCAGGGCACGCCGCGGAATTTACGAAAGCTGTCCACCTGCATGGCGCAGGCAAAGCTCATCAGCGCGTTGGCCAAGGGGTTCATCGCCTGCGGCAGAAAACCGGCCGCTATCAAAAGGGCGATCTCCACCAGCAGCACCGTCTGCCGCCAATGCAGCGTGCGGCTGTGCCGGCCGAGGTGGCGCACCCATTCCGAAGCATACACCCCCGCCAAAAACGCCAGCAGCGGAAACACATAATGCAGCGCCACCACCCACTGCCCGCCGGCCAGGCTTTGCCCCAAAAGCACGATGTTGCCGGTTTGCGCATTGGCAAACACCTGCCCACGGCAGTTGTAGGAATAGGCATCCTGGAGCCCGCCGGCCAGCGTCAGCACCGTGCCCAGCCGCAAGGAATCCGATATTTGTCCTCTGTGCCGTTTCATGGCCGCTGCACCCCTTCCTTCCTGCAAGGGCCAACGCCCTTTTCCACAAAATGGGGATACCGCTCCCGGTACGCCTTGTATACAGGGTGCGGGCCGCCGTTTAGATCCAGCTGGTACAGGCGGAACACAACCTCGAACCCCTTGGGCTTCCACTGCTCTGTATATGAATAGCAGTAGCGCATGCCCAGCTTTTGCATGACGCGCCCGCTTTTAGGGTTTTCCCTGTCGTGTGTGGCCGTCACATACGGCAGGCCCTGCCCTTTCAGCCAAGCCAGCACAGCGCGCCCCGCCTCCGGGATGATGCCTTGGCCCCAGCATTCGCGGCGCAGTGCATAGCCAAAATCATAGCTGTCCGTTTGGCTCAAATGCACATAGCCGATGGGCGTATCGTCCTCCTTCAAGCAGACGGCATACCGGCAGCCAAAGGGCAGGCGGTAGCTATCCAGGTAAAACGATTGTAAATGCGCCTGGGTCTGCCCAAGCGAAGCAAAGGGGAACCAGGGCAAAAAGCGGTTGACCTCCTCATCGCGCAGCAGGGCGAACAGGGCCTTGTCATCGTGCAAGGCAAACCTGCGGAGAATCAGGCGATCTGTATGCAGCGTCGGGGTATTTTCCTGCATGGCAGTTGCTCCTTTTACAGTAAAAACAGCGGGCTTTGGGCCCGCCGTCTGTTGTTTATGCCGGTGCATGCTGGCTGATATACGCCGGGCATACCTCATCCACCGGCCCTATCATTTTCAGGTGGCCGTGATCCAGCCACAGGGCGCGGTGGCAGATGCGCTGCACCTGCTCGATGGAGTGCGAAACAAACAAAATCGTCACCCCATGGGCACGCATCTGGTTGATGCGTTCCTCGCACTTTTGCTGAAACTGGAAATCGCCGACGGCCAGGATCTCATCACAGATGAGGATATCCGGCTCTATCACCGTGGCGATGGCAAAGCCCAGGCGGGCCACCATGCCAGAGGAATAGTTTTTCAGAGGCACGTCGACAAAATCGCGCAGCTCGGCAAAATCGATGATCTCATCGAATTTTTCCTGTAAAAATTTTTTGGAATAGCCCATCACAGAGCCGTTCAAATACACGTTTTCCCGGGCTGTCAGGTTCATATCAAAGCCAGCGCCCAGCTCTATCAGCGGGGCCAGCACGCCGTCCACACGGATGGTGCCGCTCGTCGGCTTGTAGATGCCGCTGACCAGCTTTAGCATTGTGCTCTTGCCGGAGCCGTTTAGGCCTACCAGGCCGAATACCTCGCCCTTTCGCACCTGAAAGCTGACATCATCCAGCGCGGTAAATTCATTGTACATGATATTGCGCTTGATGGTACGGATAAAGTATTCTTTAAGGTTATCCACTTTTTCGGTGGAAAGATTGAATTTCATCGTCACATGCTGCACATCCACGACGACCGGTTGTTCCATCGCTCTTTCCTCCTTTTACACATACAGCACAAAGCGATCCTGCTTTTTCTTAAAGCACCACAGCCCCAGCAGCAAAAACCCGAACGCAAACGCCGCAGAGCACAGCCACATCGAAAGGCTGGGCACGGTATTGTACAGCAGCACATCGCGCAGCATGGTGACAAAATAATACATTGGATTGAATTTCATAATCGCCACAATGATGCCCGGCAGGTTGGCCAGGTCCAGCGGATAGATGATGGGGGTGGCATACATCCAGGCCGTCAGCACCACGCCGTAGAGGTGCATAATATCGCGGAAAAACACCGTCAGCGAACTGAGCAGCAGCCCCATACCGATGGCAAACACCAAGCAGAGCAGCACCACAAACGGAAACAGGAAAAATGTAACCGTCGGCCATACGCCGGAAAACGCCATAACGATGAGCACCGCCACCATGGAAAACAATAGGTTTACGCAGGCAAACAGGCATTTTTCCAGCGGAAACATGTATTTGGGGATATACACCTTTTTCAAGAGCTGTGAATTTTCCAATACGGAGCCCATGGCCCCGTTGGTGGCTTCGCTGAAAAAGGTCCACAATACGTTGCCCACCAAAAAATACAGGTGGTAGTTTTCGATCTGGAAACGGAACAGGTGCGCAAACACCGTGGCGATGACCACCATGGTCAACAGCGGGTTCAATACGCTCCACACCACGCCCAGCACGCTGCGCCGGTATTTTACCTTTAGGTCCCGGCTGATAAGGTTGCCCAAAAGGTACCTGTACCGTTTGAATACTTTTATGGTGTCTCTCAAGCGATTACCTCCAGGCATCCAGCCCTGGATGCTTTTTGTCCTTTTCGGAAAGGAGCACCTCTACCCCCTCTGGGATCTGCCAGTCGATGTTTAGCTGCGGGTCGTTGTACATGATGCCGCCTTCGTCGGTGGGGTCGTACAGCGCTGTGCATTTATAGGCAAACACCGCCTCTTGGCTCAACACGGAAAAGCCGTGGGCAAAGCCTTCCGGCACATAAAACTGCCGCTTGTTTTCTTCGGTCAAAAGGCAGCTACGCCATTGGCCAAACGTGGGGCTGTTCTTTCGGATATCCACCGCCACATCCAGCACAGCGCCGGACAGCGCGCGCACCAATTTCCCCTGCGGATGCTTAATTTGGAAATGCAGGCCGCGCAGCACGCCCTGGCGGCTTTTGCTCTGGTTATCCTGCACAAAGCAGGTAGGCAGGCCGGCGTCGGCAAATTCGCGTTCGCTGTACGTTTCCATAAAATAGCCGCGGTCGTCGCCAAAAACGGTAGGCTCTACGATGGTCAGCCCTTCGATGCCGGTTTCGATGAATTTGAATTTTCCCATATCGCTTACTTCCCTTGATACATCTTTGCGTAGTATTCCTGATACGCGCCGCTGGTGACGCGCTCCATCCACTCTTTATGGTTCAAATACCAATCGATGGTGAGCACGATGCCCTTTTCAAACGGCGTTTCGGGATACCAGCCCAAGTCGGTTTTGATCTTCTCCGGGTCGATGCCATAGCGGCGGTCGTGGCCCTTTCTATCCTCTACATATTGGATGAGCTGTTCGCCCACCTCTTTGTCCACATTGTCGTGGATATATTGCAAGATGGTTTTAACGATGAAGATGTTGGGGCGCTCGTTGTGCCCGCCGACGTTGTACACCTCGCCGATCTTGCCGGAGGTGATGACCATGTCGATGGCCTTGCAATGGTCCTCTACATACAGCCAGTCGCGCACGTTCATGCCGTCGCCATACACGGGCAGATCCTTATGCTGCAGGGCGTTGTTGATCATCAGCGGAATGAGCTTTTCCGGGAACTGGTACGGCCCGTAGTTGTTGGAACAGCGGGTGATATTCACCGGCAGGCCAAAGGTATCGTGGAACGCCTGCACGAAAAAGTCCGCAGACGCCTTGGCCGCGCTGTACGGGCTGTGCGGATCAAGCGGCGTGGTCTCGGTAAAGTACCCCGTTTCGCCCAGGGAGCCGTATACCTCGTCGGTAGAAACCTGGAGATATTTTACACCGGGCTTAAAGCCGTCGCCCTCGGCCCAGTAGGTTTTGGCGATGTTCAACAAATTGACCGTGCCGTTGACATTGGCCTTGACAAACGCCTCCGGGTCGGTGATGCTGCGGTCCACATGGCTTTCGGCGGCAAAGTTGACCAAGTAATCCACCGGCTCGCTTTCAAACACCGCTTGGATCGCTTTGGCGTCGCAGATGTCTGCCTGCACAAAGCGGTAGCGCGGGTCCTGGTCCACACTTTTCAGGTTTTCCAGGTTGCCGGCATAGGTCAGCTTGTCCACATTGATGATGCGAATGTCCTTGTGCTTTTTCATCATATACAGGATAAAGTTGGAGCCGATAAACCCTGCTCCTCCTGTGACCAGATAGGTTTTCATTGGTAGTCTCCTTTACTCGATGATGCCGCGCTGCTTGGCGTTTTCCATATACATGACAAGCGCATCCTCCCACGGGCGCATCTGGTTGCCCACGGTATTGCGCAGCATGGCGTTATCCAGCGACGAATAGGCCGGGCGCTTGGCGGGCGTGGGGTATTCCGCGGTGGTACAGGGGCGCACCTCCGCCTCTATCCCGGCCAGCTCGATGATCTTTTTGGCAAACTCATACCAGCTGCAGGTGCCCTCGTTGGTGCAGTGGTAGGTGCCGTAATACTCCGTGCGCGCCAGCTTTAAGATGTGGTATGCCAGGTCGTTGGCGCTGGTAGGGTTGCCGAATTGGTCGTTGACCACCGTGACCTTGCCGTTTTCCCTGGCCAGGCGGCACATGGTTTTGACAAAATTGTTGCCCACATAGCCATACAGCCATGCCGTGCGCACGATAAAGCTCTTGGCGCAGGCTTGGCGGACGTATTGCTCGCCCAGCTCTTTGCTTTTGCCGTAGGCGGTCACGGGTGCGGTATGGTCCCACTCCCAGCGCGGGGAAGCTTCATCGCCGGCAAAGACATAGTCCGTCGACGTATGCACGAATTTTGCGCCCAATTCCTGGCACAGTGCTGCCAGGTTCATCGGCAAAATGGCGTTGGCCTTTAGGGCGGCGTCCAGCTCTGTTTCGCAGGCGTTTACGTTGGTCATGGCCGCGCAGTTGATGACAAGATCCGGCTTTATCGCCTCCACGCACGCCCGGGCCCCGGCCAGGTCGGAAAAATCCACCGTATCCATGTCCTTATAAAACACCTCTGCATGCTGGTAGGCCGGGTCGATGGGGCCGATTTCCGCGCGCCCGCTTTCCAGCATGCTTTTCAGTTCATTGCCCAGCTGCCCATGGGCGCCGGTGATGAGGATCTTCATGCCGCACTCTCCTTATTTTTCCTTGCCCGCTACCTGGAACAGGTATTGGCCATAGTCCGTCGTTTTCAACTTTTCCGCCTGGGAAAGCAGCTGCTCGCGGCTGATAAACCCGCTGTTGTAGGCAATTTCCTCCAGGCAGGCGATGCATAGGCCCTGGCGCGTCTGCACGGCCTCTACGAAGTTGGCGGCGTCCAGCATGGAACGGTGCGTGCCGGTATCCAGCCAGGCCATGCCCCTGCCAAACAGCTCCACCTTCAATTCGCCCAGCTCCAGATAGGCGTTGTTGACGGCGGTGATTTCAATTTCCCCCCTGGCAGAGGGCTTTACGTGTTTGGCGATGTCCACCACGCGGTTGTCATAGAAATACAGGCCGGGCACGGCGTAATTGCTCTTGGGCTCGGCCGGCTTTTCCTCGATGGACAATACGTTGCCGTCCTTATCAAAATCCACCACGCCGAAGGCCTTGGGGTTGGCCACATGGTAGCCAAAGATCGTGGCGCCCTTTTCGCGCGCCGCCGCGCGCTTTAGCCGCTCGGTAAAGCCGTAGCCGTAGAAGATATTATCGCCCAAGACCAGGCATACGTTGTCATCGCCGATGAATGCTTCGCCAACGATGAACGCATCCGCCAGCCCCCGCGGCTTTTCCTGCACGGCGTACTCGATTTTCAGGCCCAGCTGCGAGCCGTCGCCAAAGAGCTGCTCGAAGCCCACGATATCGCGCGGGGTGGAGATGATCAGTATCTCGCGGATGCCCGCCAGCATCAGGGTGGACATCGGGTAGTAGATCATCGGCTTGTCGTATACGGTGAGCATCTGCTTGGACACTGCAATGGTAGACGGATACAGCCGCGTACCGGCGCCCCCCGCCAAGATAATGCCTTTCATCAAAACAACACTCCTTTTTTCGCTTTCGAGATCTGTTTTCTATCATATCCGGGCTTTGTGCCCGTATCCTTTCAGCTATATAAGCACTGGCCGATTTTGCGCACCAGGCCGCCCTTCCACAGGCGGTATTTTGCCAGCGTATACAGCCGCGCCAGCTTATGCTTATGCGGCATAGCGGCAAACGCGCAGGCCGCCTCATAATACGCCGGCGGCATCTTTTCGCCATACTGCGCAACAAACGCCCCGGCCTGGGCATAGGTATCCAGCAGCACCTGCCGGCTCTTTTTGGTCTCCGTGGCCCGCTTTGCCACATACTGCGCCGATCCGGCGTTTTTGCTGCCCACCTGGTTATGCCCATGCTGGCGGTAGTCTATCGTGGCTTCCTCCACCAGGCCGATCTTTCCAAAGCAGGCGGCCACAAGCGCCAGATACCAATCGTGCATGACGGCCTGATCCGGCCAAGGACCCGCAAGATCCATAAGCGCCCGGTTGACCATCACCGTGCAGCCCGTAACGACGTTTTGGCTCAAAAGCTGGCAAAACGAGGTGCGCATAAGATCCAGCTTTTGGTAGCCTGCCATCGAAGGGGCGATCTCCCGCCCGTCTTGATCCACCACGCGCAGATCGCTGTGCACCAAAATCGGCGTATCCGTGCCGAACTGCCGCTCCATGGCGCGCATTTTCCGCTGCGTTTTTTGCAGCTTGTCCGGGTGCCAAACATCGTCCTGATCGCAAAACATGACATACGGCGCTGTGGCCGCGGCCGCCAGCAGGCGAAAATTCGTCATCGCGCCGCCGGTGGCTTTATGGTCTGCCAAAAGGCGGATGCGCGCATCCCTTTGCGCCCAGGCGCGCAGGATGGCGTTGGTGCCGTCAAACGAGCCGTCGTCGCGCATGAGAAGCTGCCAATCCGCCTCGCTCTGCGATACAACCGAACGGATCTGCGCATCCAGGTAGCTGCGTCCATTATAACATGCCAAAAGGATCTGTGTCTGCGCCATGCTCACCGCCCCTTATGCGCTCTGTGCGCCAGCCATTTTTTCAAATCTATCCCCCAAAACACCAGGCGGCGCGTAAACGCGCTGTACGTTTCCTGGTAATTTTTTTGGTAAAACAGCTTCATGGAATCGTAAAACGCATCCGTGACCCTGCGGTTGTAGGTATGAAGGCCGCTTTGGCCCTTTAGGTGCAGCATCTGGGCCTTGGGCTGATATACAATGGCATAACCTGCCTGCCGGATGGCATAGCAAAGATCCAGATCCTCTGCGTACATGAAATAGCGCTCGTCAAACCCGCCAACCTGTTCAAATACATGCTTTGGGATCATCATGCACGAGCCGGAGATGGCGTCCACCTCATGGCGCTGCCATTCGTCCAAATATCTAAGGGCGTAGCCGTCGTACTTTTCCGGGTGCTTTTTCATGCGGCGGCTAAGGCCGGAAAAATAGCAGAACGCGTTCCACGGCGTGGGAAAGCCGCGCTTGCAGCCATGATCCAGCGTGCCGTTTTCCAGATAAATGCGCGGACCCACAGCGCCGATGCGCCCATCCTCCGCCAGGGTATCCGCCAGCGCCTCGATGGCGCCATCAGCCAAAAAGCCGTCGGAATTGACAAACAGCAGCAAGGGCGACAGCGCCTGGCGCGCGCCCAAATTGCAGGCGTGCCCAAAGCCGTGGTTTTCCGTTTCGATGAGGCGGTATAAAAGGCTTTGCCCCAGCTTTTCCTCCGGGCGGGTGGAATTGTCCACCACGATGACCTCCAGCTGCACGCGCTGCGCTGAGGCCCTGGCCCGCTCCACGGCGCGCAGCACCATCTCTTTGGTATTGAAATTGATGAAGATCACTGTTACGTCCGCCACCGCTGTCTCCTGCTTTGCTTGATTTTCCCTTGAATCAGTTTATCATACCCCAAAACCCCGTTCTTTTCAACGTTTTGCGGGGTTTTTGCCGCATTCAGGCTGCAAAACAGACAGGGCGGCCATGGCCGCCCCTTTGCTGTGTCTATATTCGGCGGCATAGCGTTGCCGGCTTATCCGCCAAAGCTGTCCCAGCGCACGTTGAGATAGGTGGCGCCGGGGGTAGAGATGCTGAATACCGTCCAGTTGGCGGCAATGCCCCGGCCGTTCAAGATCTCTGCCAAGGCGTTGGACAGATCGTTATGATCCAGCCCGCCGGAGGCCACCATCACGGCTGCCTGCGCCTGGTTGTGCGTTTCGCGCTGGTCGATGCAGTAGCGGGCAGCGCTGTCCAGGGTGTCAAACGCGGTGCCGTTATGCCGGTAAAGGTCATAGGCGGCGTTGTCGCTTTCAGCTACCTCGGCGCTGCGGCTGTTGGGTCATAGGGTGCGCAGCTCGTGGTCTTCGCCAAAATTTAAGTAGGCGTAGGTTTGGCCCTCCGGCAGAAAGCGTTCAATGTCGTTGTCATACGTTACATCCACGTAATACCACTGGGCGTCATCCAGCTTTATGGCGTTCCAGCAGTGCGCCTCGCCGCCGACGGTGCCGTATTGAAAGCGCACCTCAAACCCCGCCAGCTGGCCCAATAGGTAAAATGCATCGCTAAAGCCCTGGCAGTTGGCCTTGCCCTTTAAAAGCGCGGAGGTGGCCGTCCATTCCGGCTGAAGCGTGCCGCCGCCCGTCCATAGGCCGGCGTTGGTATTGTCGTATGTTACGTTTTGGCACAGCCAGTTATGCAAAAATGCCTCCAGCTCCAGCGCATTTTCCGTCTTTGCCTTGGCCTGCTGCACCACGCCCTGGGCCTTTTCATAGGTTCTGCGTTCCTCTTCCGAGAGCGAATCCAATCTGTCCGCCTTCCAGGCCGCCACAATGCGCACCCCAGGATAGGCTACCGGCCGTATGGTCAGCGTTTTGCCATCCGCCTCCACCTCGCCGAGCTCGGCCTGCGCCAGGTGGATCAGGCCGCGGCGGCCGTTTGTTTGCGCCATGCACGTTTCCAAATCGCCGATGGCCACCGTAATGGTTTCCTCGCCGGACAGCGCCTTTTCCACGATGGTGTCCCTGGCATCCTCCAGGGTGGCAAAATGCAGCACGCCGTAGGTTTCCAGCGCATCGCCCAGCCGGCCAAAATACGCCTCGGCCTCCTCATATGCGCCCTGGGCAAACAGCTGGTCGCCACGGGCATAGATGCTGCGGTTTTTCTGCTCGGCCGCGTCGCTGTAATCCCCCGCCTTTTCAAACCAGGCGATGGCGTCGTCATAGGCCCCGTCCTCATAATAGGCCATGGCGTTGTCATAGCTGGCCTGCTTTACGCGCTCCGGCGCATCCCGGTAGCTGCCCAGCGCTTCAAAGCGCTGCACCGCTTCTTCATACCGGCCCTTGGCCAGCAGATCCTCCGCGTCCTTATAGGCCCGCGCATTGCCCATCAAAAGCCAAACGCCGGCGATGATGACAAGCGCCGCCACCGTCGCGATGGCGACCCAATATTTTTTGAAAAAGGCTCCTTTTTTCTTTGGCGCCGCGCCGGGCACGGCGTTTTGATCTGTGTTTTGCTGTTCCATCCTCTTCCCTCTCTTTTCCCGGTGCATACCCGCGGTCATGCGCGCGTCTCCGCTTTGTATACGCGCAGCGGCAGGCCGTCGTCATCTTTGCACATGGCGCAGTGCTGCCAACCGCACTTTTCATAAAAATCGGTATGCTCCGTGACCAAATACAGCGTCGTTATGCCCATGCGGGCAGCATCCTCCCGGATATAGCGCAGCAGCGCCCGCGCCAGGCCGCGGCGGCGATAGGCCTGTTCCACAAACAGCGCACAGACGTTGGGGCAAAGATCCGGCCGGTTGTGAAAATCGTTTTCAATCAGCCCGGCGCCCGCCGCAATGCCGCCTTTGCCATCTGGCACCACATACCACTGCGGCACGCCCGCTGCCCGGCAAGCCCGGATGCTTTCGCGATAGCTTTGCTGCGGCAAGCCCCATTTTTCGCTGAACCATGCCGCCGCCATTTCCGCCAGCGCCGGGTGCCGGCGCAGCGGCAGAGGGCCGCTTGTTGCCCGTACCATGCCATATTCCCACCTTTTGCGTTTTTCCTTTTCAGCATACCAGAAATTCCGGCAGGATGCATCAAAAAAAGCCCCTTTCTAGGGGCTTTTTCTTTGTGTTAGGCCAGCAATTCCTCTTCGCGTTCGCGGAAGTAGCGCGCGGTATCCTCCACCAGCTTTTTCAGCTTGGCAGGGTCGGGGATGCTGTTCTGTGCCGGGTACGGATCCCCGCCGGGGCCGAGCGGCTCTGGCGTAACAAAGCACCGGTCGTTGTTGTAGCCGATCAAGTACAGCGCGCGGATGACGGTGTCGATATCCATAAACCCATCGCCCAGGGCACAGCGGTTGGTATCCGCCAGGTGCAGATTGGTCAGCATTTCGCCGGCGTCCAAAATGGCCTGGCCGATGTGGCTTTCCTCCACCAGCATATGGTAAAGATCGCCGTTGATATGGCCGATGCCGGGGCGGTCCACCGCTTTGATGTACGCCTTGGCATCCTCAAAGGTATGCACGATGCTCACCTCTGCGCTGCGGATGGCCTCGATGGCGCAGCGGACGTCATACTTTTCGTACAGGTCCGCCACCTTGCGCAGCGCCTCTACGCTGCGGTAGATTTCGCTGTCGTCATACTTTTGCGGGCGGCCTACCGCGCCGGGCACAGTCAATAGATAGCTGCCGCCCATCTCGGCGGTAAACGCCACCTCGCGCTTGATATAGTCGATGGCGGCCTGGCGCTGCATGGGGCGGTTGCTGGCCAAATCGTTGTCCGCGGAAAACATGCCGCACACGCCGCTGCATTTCAGGCCGTAATCCGAAAGGATCTTTTTGGTCTCGTTTACGTCATAGCCAAGGTCCGGGCCGTAGTGGTTGCCGTGCAGCTCGATGTAGTCGATGCCGGCATCCTTTAGGCGCTTACAGGAATCCTGCAGCGGCTCCAGGCCAAAGCCCCAGTTGCTCCAGGAAAGGTTGAGCCGCCTTTGCAGCTTTTCCGGGTGCTCGGCTTTGAGCTTTTCAAAGGCCTGCCTGATGTTCTCATTTTTTACTTCGTAGTTTTGAAGTTTCATTTTAGTCCTCCCACAAAGGCGATTTCTGCGGGATCTCCTTGTTGTTGGGCGCAAAGTGCTTCAGGATAACAAGCGGCTCCACCTTGCTGTGGTTGGAGATCACAACGCCCTCTTTGGCGGCCTTTTCCGAAACGAAGAACTCGTCGGCGGACATCTGGCCGTAGCGCAGCATGATGGCGGCTTCGCAGTCGTGCGGGCCAAAGGTGCCGTGGCCCTGTACGGTGATACAGCCGTAGGCGGCCGCGTCCTTGATGGTCACGGTCTGGCCGGGCAATACGGTCAGCTCCTTGGCGCCTACCCACGGGTTGGCGTACACGACCCACTTTTCAATGGCCCCTTCCGGCGCGTCGGTTTCAACCGGCGGGCGGAAATATTTCTTGCGGTAGTGCGGGTCCACGTTGGCATCCCAATCCATCAGGCTCATGATGTAATCGATATCATCCTTTTTATCGTCCGGGCAGTTTTCGTTGAGCGAGGTGATGCTGGTTCCCTCGTCCGCCGTAACATTTTCATAGACGCTGTTGACGTCGCTGTTCCACTGCGGCTCGTAGGTCAGCACAGAGCCGGGCGCATGCACCACGCCCGCCGGGGTATACCAGCCGGTGCCCAGCTCGATGCGGTACGCGCGGGACAGCTCGGTGATGCGGTTATCCCTGTCCTCAAAGCATTCCAGGCAGGCGCGCACTTCCTCTTTTTTCACGTCCGGGTCAAAACCGAAATAGGTGGCGGGGAATTCGCCGAGGTGGTTATTCAGCTGCGGCGGGAAATAATACGCTTCCGGCTTGCCGAGACGGCCCACCCGGGCGGCCGCTTCGTTGTCCAAATGCAGATGATGGAACAGCGGCACGTTGTTGTCAAAGAATTTGCTGTACATCGGCCAGCCGCCGTAGGTATCCATCAGCTCTTGGCCGATGATTTCCGCGCCCAGTTCCTGAATCGCGTCGCGCAACGCCACCTTTTCCGAGCCGTCCTGGTTCAAGGCGATATAGCTCAGCCCTTCGTCCTCAGCGGCATACGGGCCGTTGTTGGCCACGATCGTAGAGCTGAACCAGCGCTCCTTCATCGCGCCGCGCTTCATGCCCAGGGCAAAATAATCGTCCGGGTGCAGGCGCAGGCGGTGGCCCGGCTTGGAAAAACAACGCGGGACAAAGTTGGGCATCATGCGAAAAATGCCCTGTCCCTGTTCAAACACTTCACGTACTTTTTGACTCATAGATTTTCTCCTTTCATTTCCATGAAATGATTCTGGTCTTCTATATCTCTTAAAGAGAGAACGGGTTCTCCCCTTCATAGAGCATGGTCTTGGGGCGGTTGAAATCCGCCTTGGCGCCCAATAGGCTGAGCACAGTATAGAGGTTTTTGCCCGCCTTTTCAAACGCTACCACCCCATGGTGCGGGAAGCGGTTTTTCACCAGCACATGGCGATAGAACCGGCGCATTTCCGGGATGGCGATGACGCCGATGCCGCCAAACGAGCACGGATCCACATCCAACACGCTGCCCTCTGCCACATAGCCGCGCAATACGCACCGGGCATCGCCCTGCAAACGGAACAGCGTAATGTCGGACGGCGCGATGGCTCCCTCGATGGTGCCGCGGGTAATGACGGGTTCGCCACAGTTTTCCAAGTTGCGGTTCATGATGAGCTGGTATTTCATCTCGGCGTTTACCAGGCGCTCCTTGCAGGTGTTGCCGCAGTGGAAGCCCATGAACACCTCATCGCCGGCCAAGCCGGTCTGCTGTTGGATGTGCTTTTGGTACATCTCTTTGGGCACGGTGTTGTTGATATCCAGCAGCGTGACGCTCTGGCCGGTGACGCACTGGGCGATGAATTCCGAAAGCGCGCCGTAAATATCCACCTCGCAGGAAACCGGGATGCCCCGGCCCGTCAAGCGGGAGTTGACATAGCAGGGCACAAAGCCGAACGCTTCCTGGAACGCCGGCCAGCATTTGCCCGCGATGGCCACGTATTCGCTCATGCCGCGGTTGTTTTCCACCCAATCCAGCAGGGTAATCTCGTACTGCGCCAATTTCGGCAGAATTTCCGGCATTTTATTGCCGTCGCCCAGCTCTGCTTCCATATCCTTGACCACTTCCGGGATACGCGGGTCGTTTTCATGGGCGTTAAAGCTCATAAACAGATCCAGCTCGCTGTTTTCCTGGATTTCCACGCCCAGGTCAAACAGCGGGGCAATGGGCGCGTTGCACGCCACAAAATCCGTCGGGCGCGGGCCAAAGCCGAAGATTTTGAGCTTTTTCACCCCGATGAGCGCACATGCCACCGGCAAAAATTCGTCCTGGATCACAGCGGCCAATTCCTCCGGCATGCCGACGGGCTCTTCCGGAATAAAGGCCTTTACGCCGCGGATCCCGAGGTTATAGCTGGCGTTCAAAAGCCCACAGTACGCGTCGCCGCGGCTGGAAGCCAAGACCGCGATATCCTCTTCGGCCGCCGCCACAAACATCACCGGGCCGTCAAAATGCTGGGCCACCAGCGTTTCCGGGCCTTCCGGGCCGAAGTTGCCCAGATACATCACCAGCGCATTGCATTCCTTTTGCGCCAGCTCCTCCAGCGCCTTTTTGGCGTCCAGCTCGTTTTCCACGGTGGTTTGGATCTCTACCGCCTCTACGCCCCGCGCTGCCAGCGCCTGAATCAGCGTCGTGCGTCTGCGTTCAGACAGGTCGATAGGGAAACAGTCACGGCTGACCGCGACCACGCCTAATTTCACTTTGGGAATGTTGATCATTTGTCTTGTGCCTCCTTATTTTGCTTGTATTGTCTGCAAGGCTTGGTATAGCTTGGTATAGGTCTGGTAGGGCGCTTCATAGCGCTCTGCATCGGCAGAAGGTTCTGTAACGTCCTGTACGCGCAGGATTTCCAGCGCCTGCGGCAGGCTTTCCCACAGCCCGCAGCCCGCGCCCGCCACCAGCGCCGCGCCAAATGCGCCGCCCTCGGCTGCGCCGTAGGTCTGTAAGACCGGCAGGCGGAACACGTCCGCGATGATGCGCCGCCACAATTTGCTCTTGCTGCCGCCGCCGGAGATGACGATCTCCGTCGGCTTTTTATAGCTGGGCATCTGCTCCATCAATTCTGCCACCTGCCTGAGCGAGTACGCCACGCCCTCCAACACGGCCCGGGCAAAATCGCCGTCGGTATTGAGCGCCGTGATGCCGACAAACGCGCCGCGGGCGTCCGGGTCGTTGACCGGGCACCGCTCGCCGGACAGATACGGCAAAAACAGCAGCCCCTGCGCGCCGGGCCCCGCCGCCTCGGCCGCCAGATCCCACAGGGCAAAGGGCGTGGTGCCCTTGCTTTGCGCCTGGCGCTGCTTGTCCTGCCCGAAGGTGTTTTGGAACCAGGCCAGGCTGCCCGCCGCCGCCAGCGTGATGCCGGCCGCATGCCACATGCCGGGCGCGTTGTTGCAAAAGACCTGCAATTTGCCCTCCGGGTTTTCCATAAACGAGGGCAGGCCGGTGGCCACTACGCCGCTGGTGCCCAGCACCAGGCCCAGCCGGCCGGGCTCTGTTAGGCCCATGGCGGTGGTGGAGATCACCGCGTCCCCGCCGCCGCCCACCACAGGCACGCCCGCCGGCACGCCGGTCTGCGCTGCCGCAGCTTCGGTGACTGTGCCGCGGATCTCTGTGGATTCGATGCACCGGCCGAACAGGTCTTTGGATAGGCCGAGCTTTGCCAGCAGCCCATCGTGGAATTTTCTGTTTTTTACATCAAACAGGCCGGTGCCCGAAGCGTCCGACACTTCCGTTGCCAATTCGCCGGTCAGCTGATAGCCGATATAGTCCTTGGGATTTAAGATCTTTACCGTTTTGGCAAAGTTTTCGGGCTCATTTTCCCGCATCCAGAGGATCTTGCCGCCGGTAAACCCGGTGAGCATGCGGTTGTTTGTCATGGAAAGCAGCCCCGAAAGCCCGCCGGCAGCGCGGGTGATCTCCTCGCACTGCGATGCGGTGCGCTGGTCGTTCCACAAAAGCGCGCGGCGCACCACGGCACCGTTTTCATCCAGCGCCACCATGCCGTGCATCTGGCCGGACAGGCCGATGCCCACGATCTCGGTATGCTCCAGGCGGCTTGTCACCTTTTTTAGCGTTTCTGCCGCCGCCTGCCACCAATCCTCCGGCGCCTGCTCGTTCCAGCCCGGCTTGGGTGTGTAAAGCGGATAGCTTACCAGCGCGCTGGCCAAAATCTTGCCGTCCTGGTCTACGGCGATGGTCTTGGTGCCGGATGTGCCAATATCAATGCCAATGACGCATTGGTTCATCGTTTCGCTCCTTTCACCCCGCATGGCAGCAGGGTTCTCCGTATGTTCCCTTGTATCCTTATAGCCGTACTCATTTTACCATATTCTTGGGCATGCAGCGCATCGATTTGTCCGCCCTGCCCGGCGTTGGCCCTTTGGCGCTGCCGAAAAACGGCGCAAAGAAAAAAGGGAGCCGTGCCGGCTCCCTTTCTGTGTGCTTTTTACATTCTTCTAAACTGCTCTACATCCAGGATAAACACCGTGGCCCCGCCCACCGAGACCTCGACGGGATAGGGAATGTAAAACCCGGTGGTATCCACCGACGGCGCCACCGCGGACACCGTTTGCTTGCGCGCTTTGCAGACCGATTCGATGATGCCCAGCACCTCTTCAAGCTTAGATTCCTCTACGCCGATCATCACCGTCGTATTGCCCGTGCGCAAAAAGCCGCCGCTTGTGGCCAGGCGCGTGGACCGGAAGCCCTCCTTGACCAGGGCATTGTTCAGCTTTTGGTTATCTTCGTTTTGCACAATGGCAATGACCAATTTCATGCTCATACAATCTGCCTCCCTTTTATACGGAAGTATTCTCTGTTTTTGTATTCTTATTATACCCCATCCGCGGAAAAAAAGAAATGCCTTTTGCCGCCCTTTGGGCGCATAGCCTACCTTTTCTGCGCCCCGGCGCTTTTTGCTGCCGCAAAGCGCCCTTTTTCCCCCTTGCTTTGGACAAATATGCGCCATAATGCACAGAAATCCCCCTTAAAATTCGTTTATTCTTCATAAATTCGTAATATTTGCTTGATTTTGCCGCAAAAAAATGTCACAATATCTTCACGAGGTGTTTTTTACAGATGAAGGATTGCAAACAAACCCCGCCTGCGGCGTTTCCTTCCCGCAGGCAGACGGCCCAGCGCCCGGCTCGCACAGCCCCGGCCCCCGGCCGGAAGAACCGCTTACTGCTCTGGGTGGCCAGCGGGCTTGCTTGTTGCTTTGTGGCAAGTACAGGGCTTTTGATCGCGCTGCGCCCGGCCGCCAATGCGGATGAGGGCATCGCCCAGGGCCAGCTGGAAATCATAGATCCCAACGCGGAAGAGGTGGCAAAGGCGATGGCGCCCATCTCCGCTTCGGCCGGCACGGCCGAGGGCCAGGTGACCATCACCGTCAACGGCACGCCCGCGGTATCCGTGGCCAACGAGCAGGCCGCGCAGACCGTGCTGACAAACGTGCTCTCCTCCCAGACCGTGGAAAACGGCAAGGCGGAATTTGTGGACAAGGTAGAGGTAACGCCGTATGCCGAAGGGTCCTCCGTGCTGGGGCAGGAGGAGGCCACGATGGTGCTTTGCACCGAAAAGGCGCTGAATGTCAAATGCACGGTGGAAAAGACGGAGGAGGAAGCCATCCCCTTTGAAACGGTGAAGAAAAACGACAGCAGCCTGGTCAAAGGCTCCACCAAGACCAAAACGCAGGGCGAAGAGGGCCTGCGCCGCAAGACCACGACCATCACCTACCTAAACGGGCAGGAAACGGCACGCAAAGAGGGCGAATTTAAGACCGTGAAAGAGCCGGTGGACAAGGTCGTGCTGGTGGGAACGAAAAAAAAGACCAGCAGCAACAATAACAACGGCAGCGCCATCAAGGGCGCGCCCTCGTTTGGCTGGCCGGTCAGCGGCCGCATCACCTCCCCGTACGGCACGCGGGATGGCAGGCTGCATGCCGGCATAGACATCGGCAAGCCCATCGGCAGCGCCGTGAAGGCCTCGGCGGCCGGCACGGTGACGCGCGCGGGCAGCGCCGGCGACTATGGCATTTTGGTGGAGATCAACCACGGCAACGGGTGGGTTACCCGCTATGCACACAACAGCAGCGTGAAGGTGAAGGTAGGCCAAAAGGTTTCCAAAGGCCAAACCATTGCGCTGTCCGGCAACACGGGGCGGAGCACCGGGCCGCATGTGCACTTTGAGATCCGCTACAACGGATCGGCGAAAAACCCGATGACCTATCTGCCATAAGCATCCCAGCATGCAAAAGGCTGCGCATCGATGATGCGCGGCCTTTTTGTTTGCCTTTCACCCCCTGCGGCAGGTGCGCATAGGGTATAGGCGGAACGATACGAACCAATGTATATATGCCTAATACAGAAAGGGGAAGCCCTATGAACCAATGCATTTTTTTGGAAAAGGAGGCCCGGCAAATCTCAGCGGAAAACGCCCGGCCGCCCTTGCCCTTCCAGCTGCCGCCTGCGCTGGGGCGCGCAGCGATCAGCGCCGCGCAGGATGCGCCCGTGTGCCTGTACCCGGCCGATATTTCTCATGTTACGGTGGATACCGGGCGCTGGGGCAGAGTCCCTACGGCGCTGATCGCTCCCAAAGCCCCCTGCCGGCCCGGCGGCGTCATCCTCTACATACACGGGGGCGGCTGGGTATTCGGCAGCCTGCACACGCATAAAAAGCTGGTGTGTGAATTGGCCGCGCGCACCGGCCGCGTGGTGGTATTTCCGGAATACAGCCTTTCGCCCGAGGCCAAATACCCCACCGCGCTGGAGCAATGCTATACCGTGCTGTGCCAGCTGCCCCTGCTCTTGCAGCAGGCGGGCCTTGGCTGCAAGCCCGGCCCCTTGGCGGTGGCGGGGGATAGCGCCGGCGGCAACCTGGCTACGGCGCTGGCCCTGCTGGCTTTGCAGCGCGGCGGCCCTGCCATCGACGGCCAGCTGCTGTATTATCCCGTTACAAACTTTGCCTTTGATACGCCTTCCTACCATGCCTTTGCCTGCGGCTATTCGCTCTACCGGGCGGGCATGCAGTGGTTTTGGCGGCAATATCTTGCCACGCCCAGCCAAGGCCTATTGTACACCGCCTCCCCGCTGCGTGCGCCGCTGGGCCTGCTGTCTGGCCTGCCCCGCACCATGATCGTCAACGGCGAAGCGGATGTGCTAAGGGACGACGGCGCGGCCTATGCCAAGCGCCTTTGCCAGGCGGGCGTCAGCGTCACCCGGCTGGTTATCAGCGGCACGATCCACGATTTTGTCATGCTCAACGCGCTGGACAATACCAACGCCTGCCGCATCGCCATGGACGCTTCGGTGGCCTGGCTGTGCCGTACGGATCGGCCCTGCCCTACCCCCAACCATCGTTGAATTTCCAAAAAAGCGCGCCCCCTGGGCCGCGCTTTTTTTGCGCGGCTCTGTTTTTTTGCTCTGGTTTGCGGTATGATGGGGGTACGCTTTGAAAGGGGGGGACCTTTGCTATGGATCATATGGCAGACCAAACCTATCTACTGGATTTCCTAGTGCGGCTTTTGCGCACCCACAGCCCCAGCGGCTACACCGAAAATGCGGCGCAGCTGGTGGCCCGGGAAGCTGAGCGCTTCGGCTATATTCCGCACAGAAGCAACAAGGGCAACGTCATCGTGCCCGTCAAGGGGCGCAGCAGCGAAAAGCATGTATCGATGTGTGCGCATATCGACACCCTAGGGCTGATGGTGCGCTCTGTGGCCGAGGACGGCCTGCTGCGCTTTGCGCGCATCGGCGGCCCGCTGCTGCCCACGCTGGATGGCGCCTACTGCACGCTGTATACCCGCAGCCAAAAGGCGTATACCGGCACGGTGCTGTCGCTATCCCCTGCCACCCATGTGTTTGATGACGCCGCCACCCGCCCGCGCGATGAAAAGAACATGGCCGTGCGCCTGGATGAGGCGGTGCACAGCCCGGAGGACGCGGCAGCGCTCGGCATCATGACGGGCGATTATCTCTGCCTGGACCCCAAAACCGTGGTGACGGACAGCGGCTATATCAAATCCCGCTTTTTGGATGATAAAGCCAGCGCCGCCTGCCTGATGGCCTTATTGCGCCACATGGTGCAGCAGGAGATCTATCCGCAGTATGATACCGACATCATCTTTACCGTCCATGAGGAAGTGGGCCATGGCGCGGCGGCGTTTGCCGGTTACAATGAGCTTTTATGTGTGGATATGGGCTGCGTAGGAGAGGATCTTGCCTGTACGGAGCGGCAGGTTTCCATCTGCGCCAAGGATACCTCCGGCCCTTACGACTATGAGATGACCGGGCGGCTGATCGGCCTGGCCACCCAGCACCAGCTGCCCTTTGCGGTGGATATTTATCCGCATTACAGTTCGGATGCGTCGGTGGCGCTTGCTGCGGGGTGCGATACGCGCTGCGCGCTCATCGGCCCGGGCGTGCATGCCTCCCACGGCATGGAGCGCACCCACATCGATGCGCTGATGGCAACGCTGCGCTTGATCGCGCTTTATGCAGCGCTGGGTTAAGCGGCTTTTTTGCGGCCCTTGGGCCGCTTTTTTCATTGAATTTCCCCCCCCTTTTCTGGTATGCTAGGGGTAACGTTTTTTTCACTTTTTTGCGGCGCTTGCCGATGGTTTTTTTCACTCAGTCGGGTTTGTTTTAAAATATGATTGGATTTTTATAAATTTTGCCGTGTCTGCGATGGCTGCGGCAGCAAATAGGAGGTTTTTTTCTTGTCCGTTCCCAAAAGCCATGCCATGGCGTATGCGGCCATGGCGCTGTATGTGGTTTGCAGCTCGCTGCTTTCCCCGATGTATAAGCCCTGCCTGGCGGCGGGCATGCAGCCCATCACCACGATGATGGTGCGCTTTCTCATCGTGGGCGCGGGGCTGCTGCTCTTTTCCTTTTCCACCAAGCCCCGACGGGCGGAAAGCTGCGGGTTTTTAAAGCAGAAAAATGTTTTAGGGCGCATGGTGGTCTTGGGTGTGCTGCGCTCGATCGAGCTATTGCTATGGTCGTATGCGCTGCGCGGCACCAACACCTTTGTCGTCAATATCCTGGGCAACTCCTCCCCGCTGTTCGTGCTGGCGGCCAGCGTGCTGATCTACCATGAAAAGGTGCCGTTCAAGGTGGCCTGCGGGCTGGGGGTTACGCTGTGCGGGCTGCTCATCGTCTCGCTGTCCGGCGGCAGCGGCGGCGCCAACCCGCTGAGCATCGTGCTGATGCTCACCGCCGCGCTGGATTATACCGTATCGCTGTTCATCAGCCGCGATCTGCGCACCGGCGCGCATCCCGTGCCCACTGCGCTGTTGATGGGCGTGCAGTTTGCGGTATGTACCGTGATCTTCATCGGCTTTTGCCTGGTAACCGGCGCGCCGCTGTTCCCGTATACGCCGAAATTGTGGGCACTGGTGTTGGGCATCACGTTTTGCAATACATTTTTGGGGCTCATCATCCCCATTTGGGCGCTGGGCACGCTAAAGCCTGCAACGGTCAGCATCATTTCGCTGGCCAATCCGCTGGCCTCTGCCATCACCTGCTATTTTTTCCTGGGCGAAGTGCCCAATCTTCAGGTGATCATCGGCGGGCTCATCGTGCTTTTGGGCCTATTCCTCTATATCTGGCAGGATGAAAAGGCAAAATTGGCCTAGCGCATAGGAGGCTTTGGATGAAGGAAAACAAGTATGACGACCCGCGTTTTTTTGAAAAGTACAGCCACATGAGCCGTTCGGAGCAGGGGCTCCAAGGCGCGGGCGAATGGCTCACCCTGGCCCCGCTGCTGCCAGCGTTTGCGGGCAAGCGCGTGCTGGATCTCGGCTGCGGCTACGGGTGGCACTGCGCCTATGCCGCCGACCAGGGCGCGGCATCCGTCATTGGGGTGGATCTATCCGCCAAAATGCTGGAAACCGCGCGGCAGAAAAATGCCCGCCCGCAGGTGCAGTACCAACAGGGCGCCATAGAGGACGCTGCGTTTCCGGATGGCAGCTTTGATGTGGTGCTCAGCTCGCTGGCGCTGCATTATGTGGCGGATTTTGATGCGGTGGCGCGGCGGGTATACGCCATGGTTGCGCCGGGCGGGTGGTTTGTCTTTTCCGCCGAGCATCCCATCTTTACCGCCCAGGGCCCGCAGGATTGGGACTACGACGAATCCGGGCGCATCCGGCATTTTCCCGTAGACCATTACTTTTGCCAGGGGCCGCGCAACGCCGTGTTTTTGGGCGAGCCGGTACGAAAATACCACCGCACGCTGACCGCATATCTGGAGGGGCTCCTCTGCTGCGGGTTTGCGCTGCGCCATGTGGTGGAGCCGCAGCCGCCCGAAGAGATGCTGGATATGCCCGGCATGCGCGACGAGCTGCGCCGCCCCATGATGCTCATCGTCTGTGCGCAAAAGCCGTAAAGCAAAAAAAGAGCGGAAGTTCCGCTCTTTTTCTTTGCCGTCAAACGGCTGAAAAGCATGCCAGGAAGGTTTCCAGCGCGTCGTCCTCAAAATAGCTGATGACCATTTGGTACAGCCAATTTCCCTTTTTACACACCAGCATGGTCTGGTTCATGGTAAATTCCTGTCCGTTTTGCTCTATCGTACAGCGAAGATCCAGCGTTTCAAACTCCACGCCGGCCACGGTGCGCTGCGAAGGATCGCCAAACTCGTAAGATACGTTTTCGCCGGTCTGTGCTTCCAGCGCATTTTCCATCTGGCGGACGTACATCGAGGGGGTTATGACCCCGCTTTGGTCTTTAACGGCGGAAATATTGATGTTGTTCCCCTCCGGCGTAACCGCCGCCATTTCCGTAACCACGTTGGCGTTGCTGCTCTGTTCCACCTGCAAAAGCTCCGCCCCCGCCTCTTGGGAATCTTGGATCTGCTCTTTGGTCTGCATGGTCATGTCGTCCGTTGCGGTAAACTTTAAGCCGATCCAGGCATTGGTGTATTCCGCATCCGTACAGACGCCCGCTTCAAACTCGTCCTCTGCGTTGGCGGTAGGCGTTGCCTTGGCGGCGGCTGTGGGCGTTTCGGTGTTCGTCAGCGCACCGATGGCATCTTCGCGCTTTGCCCGCCGCAGCCTGCCAGCACCCCGCCTGCCAGCAACAGCGCCAAAAGACCGGCCGCCATCTTTTTGGTATGGTTCATTGCTGTATCCTCTCCTTTTCCCTGCTATCTATCATAGCATAGTATACCATGCGCACATGCCCGATGCGCATAAAAAAACAGGGCCTTTCGGCCCTGTTTGCGCATCATTTGAAGCGGATGGATTGGAAAAAGTTTTCCATGGTATGCTCGTTGTAGCCATCCTCCTCCGCGACATACACCAGCACATAGGCGGACTGCTCGTTCATGAATACGACATATTCGCCGCGCCGCGTTTTGCTGGGTAGCGGCTCCGCCTCGTCCTCATCCGGCGGCAGGGTAAACTTGTACCGGATACAGGCGCGGTCTTGGATGGTATCGTTGACTGCCGGCTCGTAAATGGCGCCGGCCAAGAGGGTATTCAGCATATTTTGCAGCAGCGCGGTAAACAGCTTGTCCTGGTCATAGGTATGCCCGGCAGCCTCCCACGCCGTTTTGTAATCCTGCACCAGCTGGGCCCAATCTGCCTCCACGGCGGTATAGGTGGCGCCTTCGGTATAGTCCACGGTTTCGGTGGTGGTCAGCGTAAAGCTGGAGGAAAGGTTGATTTCCTCGATTTCGATGGGGATGCTCTGGGTGGTCTTGTTGACCTCGCCCGGCATTTCCACAACGTAGTTGCCGGCGTCCACCTGCTGCGTGGCCACCCCGCCGCAGCCCGCCAGCATCAGCGACGCTAGCAGCAGCGAGAGCGTTGTTTTCAATCGTTTCATGCGTTTTGTCCGATCCTTTCCAAGCCGATTTGTATGCGGCGCAGGGTTTCCTCTTTGCCCAAGAGCACCGCCGCCTCCACCGCGCCGCCGGGGGTTACCTGCGTGCCGGTAACGGCCACGCGCACCGGCCAGAGCATCTGCCCGTTTTTCAGGCCCAGCTCGGCGGCTGCGCCAAGCAGCGCATCGTGGATGGCCTGCTGCTGCCAATCCTCAAGCGTGCCCAGCACCTGCTGCGCTTTTTCCAGCGCGATTTTGGATTTTTCCAAATCGGTCTTCATCTTTTTATGGCAATACATCGCCAGATCGTAATCCGGCAGCGCGCGCAAAAACGCGATCTTGTCCGGGATCTCGGCAAAGGTTTCCAGCCGCTGCTGCAAAATCTGGCACAGCACCTGCTTTTGGCTGTCGTTGGTGGGCAGCACCTGGTCGTAATACGGGGCGGCGTGCGCGGTAAACGCGGCCTCATCCATATGGCGGATGTACTCGGCATTCATCCAGCGCAGCTTGTTTTCATCGAAAATCGCCGGCGATTTGGAAATGCCCTTGACATCAAACGCCTCGGCCAGCTCTTCCATGGTAAACAGTTCTTGGTTGGTGCCGGGGTTCCAGCCCAAAAGCGCGATGTAGTTTAAAATCGCTTCCTTTAAAAAGCCGCGGCGGATAAAATCCTCATAGCTGGCGTCGCCATACCGTTTGGACAGCTTTCTGTGCGCATCCTTCATTACGGGCGGCAGATGCAGATACTGCGGAATTTCCCACCCGAACGCCTGGTAGATCAAATTGTATTTCGGCGTGCTGGAAAGGTATTCCGTGCCGCGGATGATATGGGTGATATGCATCAGGCTGTCGTCCACGACGTTGGCAAAATTATACGTCGGCAGGCCGTCGCTTTTCAATAGGATGCCATCCTCCAATTCGTGAACATCCACCTCAATATGGCCATAGACCAGATCGTCAAACGAGGCGGTGCCGCTGTCAGGGATACGCTGGCGCACCACATACGGTTCGCCGTTTGCAATGCGGCGGCGCGCCTGTTCCAGCGGGATATCCGCGCATTTCCGATCGTATTTATACGCACCCTCTTCGTGCCCTGCGGCCTTGCGGCGCTGCTCTATCTCCTCTTTGGTGCAAAAGCAGTAGTACGCCCCGCCCCTTTCCACCAGCTCGTCGGCGTATTTTTGGTAGATCTCGCGCCGCTGGCTCTGGATATACGGGCCATAGGGGCCGCCTACGTCCGGCCCCTCGTCATAGGTAAGGCCGGTTTGCTTCATCGTCCGGTAGATCAAATCGGTTGCGCCCTCCACATAGCGCTGCTGGTCGGTATCCTCCACGCGCAAAACAAACTTGCCGCCGTGGTTTTTTGCAAACAGCCA
>UREB01000002.1 GCA_900546685.1 uncultured Eubacteriales bacterium
CCCGCCCGCCATACTCAGGGTATGAACGCCCAGCATTTTGCATGCCTGGATTGCGTTTGTCAACAGAAAATCAATGGCCGCGGCCTGGAAAGAGGCCGCCATATCTGCCTTTTTCACGCGCTCTCCTCTCTGCTCTGCGCGGTGCAGCGTGTTGATCACAGCGGTTTTCAGGCCGGAAAAGCTGAAATCCAGCGGGTTTTCGCAACGGGGCCTCGTAAAGGGATAGGCTTTGGGGTCCCCCTCTGCCGCCAGCTTTTCAATCATAGGGCCGCCGGGATACGCCAGCCCCAGCGCACGGGCGGCCTTGTCAAACGCCTCGCCCGTTGCATCGTCACGCGTTTCCCCCAGCAGATGATACTGCCCAAACCGCTCCACATACAGCAGCATGGTATGCCCGCCGGACGCCAATAAGCATACATACGGCGGCGTTAGCTGCGGATAGCTTACATGGTTGGCCATCAAATGGCCCTCCATGTGGTTCACACCCAAAAGCGGCTTGCCCAGCGCATAGGACAGCCCCTTGGCATAGTTGACACCACACAGCAGCGCGCCGGAAAGCCCCGGGCCATAGGTACAGGCAAAATAATCGATCTCCTGCAGGGTACAGCCCGCTTGCTCTACCGCCTGGGCCACCACCGCCGGCAGCGCCTCTACATGCTGCCGGCTGGCAATTTCCGGCACTACGCCGCCATACAGCGCATGCGTTTGAATCTGCGAAGCGATGATATTGCTGTATACTCGGCCGTCCATGCCCATCACGCAGGCCGCTGTTTCATCGCAGGAGGATTCAATGGCCAACAATCGCTGCATCTGTCTGCTCCTTTCTTCTTGCCCGGCGCTTGGCCACAGAAAGGCCCAGGCCCGCCAAAGCAAACCAAATGATCATCACCACGGCAAACCAAATCAAGATCTTCGTTACAATGGCGGAGAAAAAGGCCTCCGGTACCATCTGGATCAACACGCTTGTTGCGGGATTCAGCAGCCACAGGTCGTTTGTAAAAAACACATGGTGGAATTGCGTCCAAAACCAGTTGAAATCCACCACCGCCAATACACCGCACAGAATAGGGATCAGCAATCCGATGCCCAGCCCCCACATCAGCTTTTTCATGGCGTCCGCCAGCGGGAGGCGTAGCGCAAACGCCGCCACCAAGCACAGCATAGAAGCAATGGCCAAGCCGTTGCGCACCGAAATCATCAACAAAAACAGGGCCTGTACATCCACCATATGCGCCACTTCTGTCTCATCGGTAAACATCTGCATCCGCACGCCGTCGCGCTCTACTACCAGCGAAAGATCATCCCGCTTGCCCGCGCAGTAATCCAGCAGCACATCGGTAGCGCGCATCAAATCTTCCTCTAAAATGCCGATGCGCTGCGCCGTGCCTAGCTTTTGATATTGATATCGATAGAACCTTTTATCAAAAGCGGCGGTATCAATGCTGGTCAAAAGCGTGGCCAGCGTTACAAAAACGCCGGCCAACACCATGAGAATCCTTGCCAAAGTCTTTCTTTTCATCTGTATTCCTTAATATCTTTGTATCGTTTTATAAAAGGGCAGCTTTTCCATGTGGCAAGCAAGGCGCTCTGTGCCGGATTCCACGGCAAAATCATGCTCCTTTTCCTCCAAAAAGCTGCGGTTTACCAGCGCCATCGCCACCTGCTGCTGCACATACGGCGCCCAGCCCGCGCTTGTGATGCGCCCGCAGGGCACGCCGTAATCGTACACCAGCGCCCCGCTATGCGGCGCCTGATCGCCTTCCATCACCAAGCCGATGAGCTTTCTTGGCACCCCCTGGAGCACCTGGCGATCCAACGCGCGCTTGCCAACAAATTCCCCCTGCAGCGGGCGCACAAACTGCCCCAGCCCCGCTTCAAAGGGCGTAACCTCCTCCGTTAGCTCCTGCCCGTATACCGGCACACCGGCCTCCAGGCAAAGCGAAGCCCAGGCATCCATGCCACAGGGAATGGGCTCATCCTCGTCGCTGGCGTCTAGAATTTCCCGCCACAGCTGAGCGGCGTGGGAAGCGCTGCAAAAGATCTCATACGCCTGCTCGCCGGAAAACCCGATGGAGGCGATAAAGCACATCCGGCCCACGATTTTGGTTTCATGGCAGCGGTACGGCCGCTCTGGCAGGTGCTTGCAAATGCTGGAAAGGATGCGCTTGCTATGCGGGCCTTGGATATTGATCTGCGCAGTTTTCTCCGTCACATCCAGCACCTTGGCCCCCGGCAGCCCATGCGCCTTCAAATGCGCCAAAATCTTGGTACGGTTTTCGGGATGGATGGTCATGCCAAAGGTCTTCTCATCCCACTTATAAATGATAACGTCATCCATGATCCCGCCCTTGTCATTGCACACGAGGGTGTATTCACAGTCCCCCTCCGCCATTTCGGAAACGTCGTTGGTGGTGATGCGCTGCACGCACACCGCTGCATTGGGCCCCAAAATCAAAACGCGGGTTAGGTAGCTGCGATCAAACAAGCCGGATTTCTCCCGCACACTGCGATGCTCGTCCTCTACCCCCAAATATTGGTTTGGCAGGGCATAGCCCTTATAATTGGCCATTTGGCCGCCCATTGCCATGTGTTCTTGGTATAACGGCGTATGCTTCATCCCTGCACTCCTCTCATGCCCATGCGCATTCTTGCTATGATGAATTTATTATACTGTATCGGCATTTAATTGACAAATATGCGTGTTTTCTACGTCTATGCCTCCAATCTGCAAAAAAAGAAGAACGCGTGCGTTCTTCTTTTCCCTTTTTATGCTTTTTTCACCACAGGGCCCTGCGGCGTATCCTCCAGCAGATAGCCCCGGCTTTGGATCTCGTCCCTGAGTTTGTCTGCAACGTCCCACTGTTTTTCCTTCCGGGCCTGTTGGCGCTGGGCCGCCATGTCTAAAATCTCCTGCGGCACCGCTTCCTCGGCCTGCACCCGAAGCCCCAACACCTCCAGCAGCCTTTGCAGCAGCGCCAGCACCTTTTGCGCGCCTTCGCTGCTGCCCTGCTTGGCGTACACCGTATTGGCCTCTCGGATCAAGTCAAACACAGCGGAAAGCGCATCGGCGGTGTTGAGGTCGTCATCCATCGCCTCGCAGAACCTGGCTTCATATCCGTCCAGGATGTGCAGGAGCGCCTCTTCCCCTTCGCCCAGCGCAGTCTGGTGCTGGCCGGCCACACGCCCCAGCAGCTCTACGGCATTTTCGATGCGCCGCAGCGCGCTGGTGGCCTGCTCGATGAGCTCCCGGCTAAAGTTGATGGGGCTGCGGTAATGCGCGCTCAGCATAAACAGGCGCACCGCCATCAGATCAAATTCCTTGGCAATATCCCGCACGGTAAAAAAGTTGCCGGCGGATTTGCTCATCTTCTGATTGTTGATGTTGATGTGCCCATTGTGCATCCAGTACTTGGCAAACGGCTTTCCCGTTGCGCCCTCGCTCTGTGCAATCTCGTTTTCATGGTGTGGGAATACCAAATCCACCCCGCCGCAGTGGATATCCAGCGTATCGCCCAAATACTTCATGCTCATGGCGCTGCATTCCACATGCCAACCCGGGCGCCCCATGCCCCACGGGCTGGGCCAGGCAGGCTCGCCGGGCTTTTGCGCCTTCCAAAGGGCAAAATCCAGTGCATCGCGCTTAATCTCGGATACGTCTACCCGCGCGCCGGACTCCAATTCGTCTACATCATAGCCAGATAGCTTGCCATAATCCTTCATCGAACGCGTGGCAAAGTATACGTCGCCGTGCGATTCATACGCGTGCCCATTTTGGATCAGCGTTTCGATCAGATGGATGATCTCTTCAATGTTCTCGGTGGCGCGCGGCGCAATATCCGCCCGCTTTACGCCCAAGGCGTCCGCGTCCTTATAGTATTCTGCAATATAGCGGTCTGCCAGCTCGCGGACGGTTACGCCCTCCTCGTTGGCCTTTTTGATCATCTTATCGTCAATGTCCGTAAAATTCTGTACGAACGTCACCTTATACCCGCGATATTCCAGATAGCGGCGCAGCGTATCAAAAATGATGAACGGCCGGGCGTTGCCTACGTGAAAAAAATTATACACCGTAGGCCCGCAGGAATAGATCCTGACTTCCCCCGGGTGCACCGGCACCAGCTCTTCCTTTTTTCTTGTCATGGTATTAAATATTTTCATGTTGAGCCTCCCTCATCAATATTGTAACCGCCTTTTCCAAAATGTCTACCTTATCGCGCAATTCCTGCAGTTCCTGCTCTACAGGGTCCGGCATATGGATCTGGTCCAAATCAGATGCCTCGATGGCCAGGTTGCAGGTTTCGCACTCTTCGCACGGCTCCCCAGTCAGATTCTTCGGGCAATAGCGGCGCACGATGCGCCCCGGCACGCCCACCACTGTGCAGTACGGCGGCACCTCGTTGAGCACCACGGCGCCCGCGCCAATGCGCGAGCCCTTGCCCACACGAAACGGCCCCAGCACCTTGGCGCCGCTGGAAATGACGACATCGTCCTCCACGGTTGGATGCCGCTTGCCAGTATCCTTGCCCGTGCCACCCAGCGTGGCGCCCTGGTAAATGGTCACGTTGTTGCCCACCTCCGCCGTCTGCCCGATGACAACGCCCATGCCATGGTCAATGAATACGCCGCGGCCCAGCTTTGCTCCGGGGTGGATCTCTATACCGGTGAAAAACCGTACCAGCGTAGACACAAACCGCCCCAGCCCTTTCATGTGATGCGTATACAGCCAATGTGCGCGGCGATGCCAGCGCACCGCGTGAAAGCCGGGATAGTTTAAGACGATCTCCAGCGCGTTGCGCGCGGCTGGGTCGCGCTGTTTTACCGCCTTTATATCTTCCCTCCATGTCTTGAAAAACATGCCTGATGCCCCCTTAAAAAAGAAAACAAAAGCGCCGCCTCCCCTCAGGAGACGACGCTTACCAGTCGTGGTTCCACTCCAATTCCGCAACGGCTATAAAAGCCCTTGCGCTTTTCCCATCCTTAACGCGGACGATACGGCACACACCGTAGCATGTGCAGCTCACGCAGCGCATCTTCGCGCCCCTTTCCACCCAAGCGGGCTTTCAGCCTATGGCCCTGCTCTCTCTGTACGGCTTTTGAAAACGGCCTACTTTTCTGCGGTCATCACTTTTTTCAAACGCTTTTCATTTATTATAGCGATGGGCAAACCGTGCTGTCAATCCCCCGCCAAACGGGGGGAAACGCCGGTTTTCCCTGGCCTACAATAAAATCATACACGAAACAGCACGCAAATGTGATACACTAACCCAAGGAAAACACGAAATTGAGGAAGGAACCGGATGAAAAAAATCGTTTTAACCGGCGGCGGCACAGCCGGGCATGTGACGCCCAACATTGCCTTGCTGCCGGCGCTTTGCAAAATGGGCTGCGAAATCCATTACATCGGCGACGTCAACGGCATGGAAAAAAGGCTGATGGCGCCGTTTGACTTTGTGACATACCATGGAATCTCCACCGGAAAGCTGCGCCGCTATCTTTCCGTGCAGAATCTCAAGGATCCTTTTAAGGTGCTAAAGGGCATTTCTCAGAGCAAAAAGCTGCTGGGTGAGATTCATCCGGATGTTATCTTTGCCAAGGGCGGGTTTGTTTCCGTGCCCGTCGTCATGGCCGCCAAAAAGCATAAGATTCCCGTCGTGCTGCATGAAAGCGACTTTACCATCGGGCTGGCCAACCGCATCTCTGCGCCCAGGGCCTCAATCGTATGTACCAGCTTTGCCCCCACGGTAAACGAAGTCAAGGGTGGGCACGGCGTATGGACAGGGTCTCCCGTGCGCGAAGAGCTGCTGCACGCCACGCGCACCCAGGCGCAGGACTTTTTTAAATTTCCCGTGCCAGAGCAGCCTACCCTCGTTTTTATGGGCGGCAGCCTGGGCGCGCAGGCGCTGAACCGGGCGCTTTCGGACTGCTTTGAGGCGCTTGTCCGCCGGTACAACATCATCCATATCGCAGGCCGCGGCAACCTAGACCCCGGCTTGGTACACCCCAATTACCGTGCGTATGAATATTTGACCGAGGAAATGCCGTTGGTCTTTGCCGCAGCAGATCTGTTTGTCTGCCGCAGCGGCGCCAATACCCTGTTTGAGCTGCTGGCTACCAAGCGCCCCGGCGTACTGGTGCCGCTGCCCTCCAAATCCAGCCGCGGAGACCAGCTGCTCAACGCGGAGTTTTTCGCCGAGCAGGGGTACGCCGATGTGCTGCCGCAGGAAACCATCACCCCCGAGTCCCTGCAAGCAGCCATCCACCATGGGCTAGAGACCGCCCAGGCAAAGCAGCAAGCCATGGCACAGTCGCCCATGCAAAACGGAACGGAAAACGTGCTGCGGCAAATCAAAGCCGCCGCAGGCTGGGAGGAATAAAATGACCGATCTTCAGGCATTGTTTACGCAATACATAGAAGGAAACGCCAAGGAACAGGAGCGCGCCGCCAAGCAGATTGCCCAAACCAACGGTGCGCAGGCCTTTTTGATGGAAAAGCTGTCCGGCGCCCAAGCGCGTGCTGCGTTGGCGCTGCTGGGCCGTGCGGCCCGGCGGGAATCGGTACGCTGGGCGCTGATGGACAAAACGCAGGAGATCGTTCCGCTGCTGGCCAGCGAGGATGCAAAAACCCGCAAAAATGCCGCCATTGTGCTGGGGCAGATCGGGCAGCGGGCCGTCGTGCCCGCCCTATGCGGCGCGCTTTCCAAGGAAACGCAGCAGTTTGTGCGCCCCAGCCTGATCCTTGCGCTGGGGCAGCTGGGCGGCACGGAGGCACAGCAAGCCGTCAAGGCGCTGCCCCTGCCGGAGGGCACGGATAAAAATACCCTGGCGGAGCGGGACGCCATCCAAAAAGCGCTTTCCCGGCTAGCCCCGCAGAAAAGCCGTACCTTTACTGGCTTTGCCGCGCCCCGTCCGGTATGGCTGATGCCGGTCAACGGGCTGATTGGCTCGCTTTTGGCAGAGGCGCGGGCCAAGCACATTGAGGTAAAACAAAAGGGCAGCGTGGTGGAGGCCGTGACGCGCAGCCTGCCTTCTTTGTATGCGCTGCGCGGCTTTTACGAGGCGCTATTGCCCTTTGCCGTCGGTGTGAAGGCAGAGCCTGAAGCCTTGGCAGAGGCCGTGGAGGCAGGCGGGCTGTACGCTCTGCTTTGCCAAATGCACGATGGCAGTGTCGCTTTCCCCACCCGGCTGGAGGTGCGCGGCCCTGGCATAGACCGCGCCGCGTTTGCCAGCAAATTCTTCGCTCGGGTAAACGGCGCGCATTTTGTCAATTCGCCGAGCAGCTACGATATAGAGCTGCGCTGCTGGATAAAAAACGGACAAGCTACCCTTTCGGTGCGCCTGCATACCTTTCAAGACCCCCGCTTTGCCTACCGGCTGGAAAGCGTGCCCGCCTCCATGCACCCTGCTGTGGCCGCCGCCTTGCTGTATGACCACCGCCGCTACATGAAGCAGACCCATACCGTGCTGGATCCGTTCTGTGGCGCGGGTACCCTGCTCATAGAGCGCAAAAAGCTCATGGGCGCCAAGGCCTTTACCGGCCTGGACATCAGCCCCAAGGCCTTTTCCATTGCGCGCGCCAACTGCCACGAGGCCGGCCTGCATGCCAAGGTATTCAACCGGGACTGCCGCGGATTCCACAGCGATTTCGGCTATGATGAAATTCTGTGCAATTTGCCCTTTGGGCATAGGGTGGGCAGCCATGAACAGAATGAAAGGCTATACGACGATATTTTGCAGCAATGGCCCAAGATCCTGCGCCCGGGCGGCTTTGTGCTGGCTGTCACCAACGACAAGCAGCTGTTTTCTGCGCTGGCCACCCGCCATGGCTGGAAGATCGCTTCGCAGATGGCCTTTTCTGCCGGCGGGCTTTCCCCTACGGCGTTCTTGCTCCAACGTTGATTTCTGCATAGAAAAAGAGGAAGCATCCCGCTTCCTCTTTTTCTATTCGGCGGCCAAACGCTTTTTCATTGCGCGGTACAGCATCGTCACAAACGCCGTATACAGCACGGCAAAAATGGCCAAACTTCGCAGCCCGAATGGATAAGGGCCTGGGAAACCCTCTATCAGCAGTGTAACCAGGGCGGAGAGCAGCAAAAAAGCCACCAGGCAAAGGTTGGCAAACCGTATCCAAAAAGGCCCCTGTGTTCTGGAAAGCAAAACGCCGATGCCATACACCAAGCCGCCGCACACTTGAAGCATCAAGCCGCCCCAAACGCAGGTCGCCGTCTGCGCCTCGTACCAGCTGCCTATGGCCAAAATCAGCCCCATGGCCATCAGGGCCGCAGAGGATAAAAACAGAATCTGCCCAGACAGGGGTTTTGTCTGTTCCGCCTGCATGGTGTTTGGTTCTGGGCCCTGCACTCCCATCAAAAGATAATCGGTGGTAACGGCAAAGTATCGGCTCATCGCCACGATCTTTTCCACATCCGGCGTGCTTTGCGTGCTTTCCCATTTGGATACTGCTTGCCGCGACACCCCCAACGCTTCCGCCAGCTCTTCCTGGGAAAGTCCCTTTTCCTTTCTCAGATGCTGTATTCTCTGTGCCAGATCCATTTGATCCCTCCTTTTGCCCCATGCTATCAAATAAAGCGGTTGCCTTGCTACCCACTTCCGTTGGTATTTTGTCAACCGCCGGTTGCCTTTATGCCTCCGGCATAAAAAAAGCGCTGTTTGAAAGCGTTTCAAACAGCGCTTGCATGCTAAAATGACTCTTACGGCGTTGCGCCCTGGCCGGCCAGCCTCACATCCTTAAAGCCTGCCTTGCGCACCACATCTGCCAAGGACGCGTAGGCAGTGGCGTCTATGTCCGTACCGTCTGCCTTGGCCACCGTCACCGAACCGCCTGCCGGGATCTTGTACATCAGCGCCGACAGCGCCGCGCTATCCGCCACATGCGCCTTAACACTCTGCCCCAGCTCATAGCCGGCAAACGAAATATTTTGCGCATTGGCCTCTACATCCGGGCTAAGCAATACATAGCTGCCATCCGCCTGGATATACAGCTTCCAATCCCCAGAGGCTTCCGGCAATCCGTTTTCCTGCGGCAGCGCACCCACCGCATCCGCCGTCAGCGTCTCTGCGCCGCTGGCCTCCAGCACAGCCTGCGCGCTTACCGTAGGCGTAGGGCTTGCTTTTTTTTGCTCGTCGGTCGGAAAAAACGCTTCTTGGAAAGCGAAGAAAGCCAAAATCGCTATGCATAGCGTCATTTGGATCATGATCTGCTTTTTCGTCATCGGCGGACGTTTTCTTTCCCGGTAATCTGGCAACGGAATGCCTCCTTTTGATAACATAGAAATATCTTTGTAATTATACCGTATCGGCATATTTTTGTCAAAGGATTGGCGCATATTCGGCCATAATATGGCCGGCGGCGCGAATGCCATCCACCGCGGCGCTGACGATGCCGCCCGCATAGCCCGCACCCTCGCCGGCCGGGTACAAGCCGCGGATGGATGGGCTCTGCCCATCCTCCCCGCGCAAAATGCGCAGCGGTGCGCTGGTCCGTGTCTCTACGCCGCAAAGCAGCGCATCCGGCCGGTCAAAACCCTTCAGGCGCCTGCCAAACGAGGCCACGCCCTCTTTGATGCCCTGCGCCACAAACCCGGGCAGCACGGCGGATAGATCGCTCCCCTGCGTTTGCCTGGGATAGCTTGGAAGCACACCGCCCAGCTTTCGGGTGCACTTTCCCGCCGCAAAATCGCCAAAGGTTTGTATCGGCGCCGCATAGCCGCCTCCGCCTGCGGCAAACGCAGCCCGCTCCATCTCCCGCTGAAAGGCAAGCCCGCCCATCAGCCCGCCCGGCACATCCTCCTGCCGCACCTGCACCACCACAGCGCTGTTGGCGTTTTTCCCGTCGCGTGCGTGCTGGCTCATGCCGTTGACGCACAGCAACCCCTCTTCTGATACCGAAGGGATCACCTGCCCGCCCGGGCACATGCAAAAGGTGTATACGCCGCGTCCTCCGCTCTGCGCCGTCAGCGCATATTCCGCTGCGCCCAGCTTGGGATGCCCGGCATACCGGCCATACTGCGCCTGGTCTATCATCGCCTGCGGATGCTCTATGCGCACCCCTACCGCAAACGGCTTAAAGACCATCTCCACACCATCCTGGGCCAGGCGTTCATAGGTGTCCCTGGCGCTGTGGCCGATGGCCAACACCACGCAGGAAGCAGGAATCTCGATAACCTGTCCCTTATGCAGAGCCTTGACCGCCGCCACCGCCCCTTCCCGGTAGACAAACTCTACCGCGCAGGTGTCGTTGTGCCATGCGCCGCCCTTTTGCAACACCTCACGCTTGATGCTTTCGATGACCGGCCTAAGCCGGTCCGTGCCGATGTGCGCTTTGTTTTGTATCAAGATCTCTTGGGGCGCGCCGTGCTGCGCCAGCGTTTCCAGCACCAGCCTGCCCAGCGGGTCTTTCCCGCGGCTGGTCAGCTTGCCATCGGAAAACGCCCCTGCGCCGCCATCCCCAAACAATACGTTGCATTGCGGGTCAAACGCGCCGCCATCAAAAAACGTTTGGACGGTGCGCTGCCGCTGTGCCAAGGCACTTCCGCGTTCCAGCACCACCGGCGCATACCCCTGCCTTGCCAGCATCAGAGCCGCAAACAACCCACAAGGCCCCGCGCCGATGACAACGGGGCTATTCTGCATCCGTTTTGTGCCCAGCGCAAACGCCGGCGCCTTTTTCTCCTCGATCGGCTTCCAATCCGGCCTGGCCTTCACGCCCCGGCGCACCGAAACCGCCAGCGCCACCTGAAAGCAAACGCCTCCTTTGCGCGCGTCTATGCTTTGCTTTGTGATCTCCACAGCTTCAATTTGCCCGGGCGCAATCCCCATCGCCTTGGCCGCCAAAGGGGCCAGCGCCGCCTCGGTTTGCTCCAAAGCCCATTTTACCTGTACCGCATATCGCTTTTGCATCGCCGCCTCCTATAAAAAGAGCCGGTTCCCCGGCTCTTTGTCCTATTCAATGCGTCATTGTACCGGCCCATCGATGAGCTCCACGGTCAGCTGTATTTTGTCCGTGGTAATGAGTGTTACGCCGCTTGGCAATGACAGCTCCACATCAAAGCTCGTCGTTTGGCTGATGCCGTTGAGCCGTATCTTCTTGATGGTTACCTTTGTCACATCCTCCAGCACGGCCTTATCCCCCACCAGCGTAACCTGGGAAGGCGTGCTATACACCGCCTGAATCTGTTTTCCATCTGCAATATCGCCCGCATCCTCAAAACAGGCGCTGGCCGATACGTCGATGGGCACGGTCTTTTGCGATTTTACCTCCATATTCACCATGATGGAGGGCAGCTCGCCCACAAAGGTACCGTCCGTGATGGCATTGCCGTCCGCATCGCGCAGCTCTACCGTGTACGACTGCTCCACCGATTCTGTGACTTTGGACAGATCCATCACGCATACACCCTTGCTGACCCGTTCCACGTCCGTTCTGGCGCCCGTAATCTGGATGGTTTTCTGGCTAAGCTCCGGCTCTTCATGGTAAAGGTCCGGGGCAAGCTCGCCTTGGTATTCCACCGAAACCGGCACGGTATTGGAAATCAATTCGTCTACCTCCACCTGAATGGTGGACGGCTCTATCCGCGCCACCTCGCCCGTTGGGGTCGTGGCTGTCAGATGGATATCATATGTGCCTTTGGCCTTGATTTTTGTCAGGTCGGCCGTTACTGTCACGGTCTGGTTGGTAAGCTGCCCCATCTCGCTGACGCGCGCCTCTACGCCGACGGTGGCCTTGCCGAACACATCGTTGAAATTGCCGCGCACCACCAGGCCGGAAGCCTCCAGCTGCTCATAGCCGTTGGCCTGGATGGCAATATCCTTGACATTGCGCAGCCTGGTCGGGTCTGTGGAGGAAATGACATAGCTCCACAGCAAAATGGCAAAGAACAGCGCAATGATCTTCAGCCATGTATTATGCTTTAGTTTTTGTATCACGGAATTCATTGCGATTTTTTCCTCCGATTTTTCATCTTGGCAAAAATGCGGTTTCTTTCCGTGCCGTCCTTGTTTTCATCCCCACCGAAAAGCAGCCGGCGGATGCCGCCCGCAGATAGGTTGCGGATCAGCCGCCCCTCCACCACTGCGGAGATCTGCCCCGTTTCCTCCGAAACGATGAACACCACTGCATCAGAAATTTCGGATAGGCCGATGCCGGCCCTATGCCGGGTCCCCAGCTCCTGTGGCAGATCTTGCCGGCTGGTCAGCGGCAAAAAGCAGCTGGCCGCCAGAATGGTATCGCCGTCTATGATCATCGCACCGTCATGCAGCGCTGTTCCCGTCTTAAAAATCGTTTCGATCAGCGGCGCAGAGACACGCCCATTGATTTGCGTACCTGTCTCGATGATGTCTCCCAGCGCCACCTTCCTCTGGATGGCAATCAGAGCGCCTACATGCTGCTTGCTCATATTGAGCATCGCGCGGATCAGCTCTCCGCTGGTCTCCATGCCCTCATCGTTCTGGAGGGAATCCAAAAACTTGCCCCGTCCGATCTGCTCTAATCCACGGCGTATTTCCGGCTGAAAGAGCACGATCAGCACCAACGCGCCCGCGTTGATCAAATAGTTGAAAATCCAAGTGACGGCCTGGAGCCGGAACAGTTCCGTCAACCGCGATGCAATGAAAACCAACCCAATGCCCTTTAACACCTGCATCGCCCTGCTGCGGCTGGCCAGCTTCAGTAGGTAGTAGATCATGACAGCCACGAGCAGGATGTCCAGCGCATCGATCAAATCAAACCGGGATATGCTGGCCAATATGCCGTCAAAAAATGTCTGCACGTTGTCATCTCCTCTGCCTAGGGCAAATATCGGTCAGTCCTGTTTTTCCTCCTGCATGGTCTGCTCCATAGCGCCGAGCTTGCCTTCATCCAGCGAAGCTTTTACCAAGTTGGCCTGCTTAAACAGCGCGGGATCGTTGAGCGGCTTTCCCTTTTTCAAAAGGGCCTCGCCCATTTCATCCAGCTTTTTCCGCATCTGTTCGGTCTGTTTAGAAGTTTCGGTATGTTCAATTACCTGGGAGAGGTTCCCTTGTTTTGTATCTTTATCGCTCATGTCCAACGCTCCTTTCTCTTGTATGCTTTTTCATTGTAACATAAATCCCTCGTTTTATTAACCAATCCCCTACCGAAATCTTGTAATTAACCAAAACTTTTCGTGACATTTCCTTGTCCATTTCCGGGGAAATTCGTCGAAATTTTATAGAAACAAAGCCCTTTTCGCCTAGAAATCTGCCGGGCTTTGCCACCAGGGAAAACCCTTTGGCGAATCTTGTCAAAAAAAGGCGGAGAAAATTTCTCCGCCTTTTCATCTTTACAGCGTAATCATCCAAGCCAGCAGCGCTGCATCCGCCAGGCACAAGGCGGACAGCACCCACCCGGCGCCCGCCTTTTTCTCTCTAAACTGCCGCAGCGCATAGCCGCCGCAATACCCGATCAACCCCAAACCGACCAATACCGCAATCATCGTTCCTCTCCTAACGCCGGACGGTACAGGGACACATATACGCTGGGCGTTACCGTCACCTGCAGCTGTTTTCTTTTCTCCGGCCATTGATAATCCGCCCAATCCCGCTGCGTTTTGAAATTTTTCGCAGCTGCCTTCCCAACGCTGTACCCATCCACGCCCCATGCTGCAAATTCCCGGCTGATCTCTTCCAGATCCTCTTGCAGCCGCTGTTGCACATAGGCGGCAATCTCCTCCTTTTTGGCCAGCGTTTCGTAGTTTTCCGTTCCTGCATAGGCCACCAAAAATGCATTGAGCGGCACCTCTATCTGGGCGCTGGGATATGCACCGTCTGTGTTTACCGTTGTCTTTACAGGCCCCGCCTGTTTTAATTTCAGCGTCAGCATCCCTTCGCCGAAGGGATTCGGCAGGCTGATTTCGCCATGGCCAAACTGCCCGGTAGCCATACACCACACGCGGGTCTGCTCGCCGGTCAGCGTGCCTACCATGCGGTCGTCGTAAAATACAGCGGACCCAATTAGCTCGCTTTTGATGCTGCTTTCCACCATGGTATAGCCTGGCAGCTCGGATATGGCAGAGCCGCTGTTTGGCTTTTTTGCCTCGTCGCTTTGCATGCCCAGCGCCACAACGGCAGCCCCTCTCTGCTCATAGAGAGAATCGTAAAACATATCCAACGTGAAATTAGGAAAGATGCCGCTGGTGCCCGCCTCGCTGATGATGCTCTGCTGGAGATGCATGAGGTTTAGGTTTTCATCGCTTTGCAGCGATTGTACAAATTTTTTCGCCGTATCCTGCGCCACAATGACCATGGCCCCTTTCCGCACCTGAGGCATGCGCATCAACGGATCGATGATCTGGCCAACGCCTTCTTCCGCCAGCGTCCGGCCGATGACCAAAAAATTCAAATGCGTAAAATCAACACGTTACGGCGTGTTTGCATTGAGCAGGGCCACCGCGTCCGACAGCCCCTCCGCCTGGCATACGATGGTGCGGAAGGAGGGGGAATCCTCCTCTGCCAAAACTGGAAGCTGAAAGGAAATTTCATAGGTTTTTTCCGTTCCTTTGTCCACGCCCAGCGAAAGGATAAACGACGTATCATCGATTTCCTTGGCGTCTGCACAGCCGGATAGCATGCCCGCAGCCAACAGCAGGCATAGCAATAGTGCCATCCCTTTTTTCATGGTTTCAACCTCCGAATCTTGGACACCGCCCATACAACGGCCAGCAGCCCCGGCGTCACAATGGCGCCAAAGGCCACCAGATAATTGGCCACCAGCGCCATGGCCCCATGGATCATTAAGATCGACACGACCAAGATCAGGGCAGACAGCCCTGCAATGATGGGGCGCTGATCCTTTGTGCCCAGCACCTGCCCAATGCCTTGCGAAGCGATTTGCAGCGCAAAGGCGCCCGATACAAAAGTACTGATAGACCAACAGAAGAAAAACAGTGGGCCCATCCTTTGCAAAAAACGGCCCAGGTCTATGTTAGAGGCGATGGTATACAGCGGCGATACCGAGTTTTGGTACGCGCTGGTACCCATGGACGCCGTCATACAAAGCATGATGGTGCTGAGCAGCACCGAGCTGAACACCAGTGCCCAGCAGCTGGCCCGCACCGTGGGCTTTTGCATATGTGTTTCATGGCTCCAAAACCATACGCACAGCACCGTCCAAAACGCAGTGGAAAACATCAGCCCCGCCCGCATCGTAGGCCACAGCCCGGCGCCCATGACAGGGCTTACGTTGCTCCAGTCCATATTCGGCAAATTGGCCGCCACCAGCACCAGCAGCGCCACAAAGGGAATACACCAAACCAGTCGGGACGAACGCGCAATGCAAACCGCGCCGCCAAAGGCGATCAGACACATCGGCACCACATACAACAGCGCTGTCTGCGAAATATTTGTCAGCGGGAAAAAATAATACCGTGTTACCGAAATCATCTTGCCTACCGAAATTGCCATCAGCAATGTCAGCCAAACAGCCCATAATACGATGACGGCGCAGCCCAGGCCCGCCCCCAGGACGCGCTGTGCGCAGGCGACGGGGCCGCCGTACGCGCTGAGTTTTTTGGCCAGCAGCAGCATAAAAAGGCCGATGGGCAGGGCGATCAGCGGCATCATCCAGGCGCTCTGTCCCGGTTGATTGACAAACGTGACAGGGTCTAAAAATACCAGCCGCCCAATCAGGCTGACCAATACGCTGGCCCATATTTCCTTGGCTCCAATTCTTCCTTTCATCGCCGCCGCCCCATATTCACAGCATCCGGCGCATCGTGCTGCTTTTTCCTGCCCTTGAAGATCAGGTCGGTCGCGTGCTTGGTGGCCGGCGCAAAGGCGGCGAAAAATGGAACGCCAAAGGAATCCAGCGTACATAGGTAGGCCATCAAGACCGCCCAGCCCGCCGCAATGCCGATGAGCCCTGCCACAGCGCCCAGCGCCAAAAACGCAAAGCGCAGGATATATAGCGCCATCTGCAAGCCGTAATCGGGAATGGCAAAGCTGCTCAGCACCGTCAGCGCGATGACGATGAGCACCACAGGGCTCACGATATTGCTCATAACAAGCGCCTCGCCCAAAACAATGCCGCCTACAATGCCCAGCTGCTGGTTGATTCCGCCCTGCACGCGAATCGAAGCTTCGCGCACCAGCTCGAATAGGATGGTGGTTAGCACGATTTCTGATACCACCGGCAGCCCTACCATCTTGCGAAGCGTCAGGGTAGAGATCATAAACGCCGTCGGCAAGACCTCTTGATGAAAGGTGACCAAGGCGATATACAGCCCCGGCATCAGCACCGTGATCATCATCGCCAGGATGCGCACCAGGCGCTCCGTCGTTGCCACCGCGGGGCGCAGGTAGTGATCTTCGCTGGTGTGCATCAGGCCGAAAAACGTGATGGGCACTACCAACGCATACGGCGCGCCGTCGCAGATCAGCGCAATATGCCCCTGCATAACAAAGGCAGCTGTCCGGTCCGGCCGTTCGGTTTGCAGCGCTTGTGGAAATAAGCTGTATTTTCTTCGTTCAAAAATGCGCGCTACCGAGTATTCTCCCAATACAAACCCCTTTTGCCTTTGCGCTTCCAACAGTTTTTGCTTTACCTTGGCCAGCAGCTTTGGGTCCACCATGCCCTCGCGGTACAAAAGAGCGCCGCGCAGCCCGTTGTCGCCGCCGATGGGAATGAATTTGGTACAAAGATCCGGCGTGCGCGCAATGTTGCGTACCAGGTTTACATTGGCGCGGATATCCTCTACAAAGCCCTGGTGCGGGCCGTGCACCACCTTTTCGTTTTGTGGGGTGGATACGCTTCGGCGCTCTGTCATACGCACATCCAGCATGGCAAATTTCTTTTCTCCCTCTACGATGAAAAAGACCAGCCCGTTGACAATGCCGTCCACCACCACAGAAGGGTCCGTCTCCTCTTTGACGCCGTTGAGCGGCACCACCTCCTCCAACGCCTGCGTCAGCGATGTGCAGCCGTTGGTCATCAGGGGTTTCATGATGATCTCTCCCGTCATATCCTTATTGGTCAGCCCATCCAGCAGCGCCAAAAACACGCGCTTTTCCCCAGCCTTAAAAATGCGCAGGATCAGGTCGTCGTTTTCCCCGTTTCCAAAAATACGGCGGAGCTGCGTATACATATCCTCCAGCTTTTTGGATAGCGTAAAAGCCGGATACTGCGCCTTTTGCTCTTTGGCCCGGATGTGGGATTCCTGCGGCGCCTCGTGCTGCTCATCCGGGCTTTCCCCCAGCACAAACGGCTCCGGCGGATCGTACGACAATATCTTTTTCAAATAGGATAACATGCAACCGCTCCTGACATTGACAATTTCTACATGCTAGTATGTCCGGCGGCCGCAGCCTTTACTCAAAAAACATTTCGTTGGGCCAAGCCCTTGCGCATGGTATAATAAAAAAACAGTTGAGAAATTTCTTGCGAGAAAGAAGGTATCTGTATGCTGAAAAACATTCCCCCCATTCTTTCCCCCGACCTTTTATATGTATTGGCCAATATGGGGCATGGGGATGAAATCATCATTGCCGACGGCAACTTCCCTGCCGACTCCTCCACCGACCGTCTCATCCGCTGCGACGGCCACGGCGTGCCAGAGGTGCTGGAGGCCGTACTGCAACTTCTGCCCTTGGATGATTTTGTCGATCATCCTGCCACGCTGATGAAGGTGGTGCCCGGCAAGTTTGACCAAACGCCGCCGATCTGGGCGGAATACCGCCGCATTTTGGATGCAAGCGGCGAACCGTACAACGATTTTGAATACATGGAGCGGTTTGATTTTTATGAACGCGCCAAACACGCCTATGCCATCGTAGCAACCAGCGAGACCTCGCTGTTTGCCAACATCATCCTGAAAAAAGGCACCGTTCGCCTATAAGCGATGGCAAAGCCCGCCGAACGCGGGCTTTTTTCCTGTTTTGCGTCGGTTTGGCAGGGCGCCCCTAGGCCCGATCCTTCGCCGTAGCAATCAACTTTCAACATGGGAGGCATGGAATGCAAAAAATCTTCTTTTTTGATATAGACGGTACCTTGGCCATGCATGGGCAGATCCCGCCCGGCAACTTGGAAGCGTTGCGCCGATTAAAGCAGGCCGGGCACCTTACCTTTGTCTGTACTGGCCGTCCGGTCTTTTATGCCGAAGCGCTGTTCGGTTCCCTTGTCAGCGGGTATATCGCCTGCAATGGGCGGTATCTTTGCTATCAGGGGCATAGGCTGCATACCCGGACGCTTTCCGCCAAAGCGCTGGCCTCTTATCGGGAGACCATCGACGCACTTTCCGCCGGCGCGCTGTTTCTTTCCGAACGCGCCGCCTATGCCTACCATCTCAGCCGCGCCCAGCTTTGCTCTGTGCAGGCAGAATATGGACAGGAGCGCATTTTCGCATTCCCTGCGCAAGAAGATCTCTATTCTTTTGATCTGTACTATGCCGAACCAGCGCAGCGCGACGCCTTGTGCCGTGCCTTTGAAGGGCGTTTGGTCATCAACGATCATGGCGGCAGCGGGTCTTGCGACTGCTCTACCTCCGATTGGGATAAGGGCAGCGCCATAAATTATCTGCTTGGGCATTTTGGCGTGGGCCGAAACGACGCCTATGCCTTTGGCGACGGCTACAACGACCAAGCCATGTTCCGTATAGCGGGCCATGGCATCGCCATGGGCAACGCCGTGGATGCGCTGAAGGCCAAGGCTTCGTATATCACCGATACGATGGAAAACGACGGCATTCTCAAAGCGCTGCGCCACGAGGGCGTATTGTAGGCGCTTTCCTTTCTTTACAAACCTTCGCCGCCTCTGTATAATAGAAAAAGATTGGGCAAAATCGGGTTAGGAGGATCGCATATCCATGAAAAGAGCAGCGGTTTGCCTGTGCTTGCTCCTCTGCTTGGCGTTGGTTTGTGCCTGCGGCGGAGCGCCTACCCTGGTGGGTACCTGGCAGCATGGGGCAGCGCCGATCACCTATGAATTCCGTGCGGACGGCACCTTATCGCTTACGACGGAAAGCCGCGCGCCCATCGAGGGGACCTATACGGCGGACGAAGCTACTGGGCAGCTTACCATTGAATACGATGGCTTTGAAACGATTGCCTCCTACGTGCTGGAGGGCAATACGCTGACCTGTACAGACGTAAACGGCGCCGTTGTCACCTTGACCCGCGTACAATAAACTGCGAATCATTACTGGAGGATACCGATGAGATCTGTGAAAAAATTTTTTCTAGCCTTTACCGTGCTGTTTACCCTGGCGCTGTGCGTAGGCTGCGGCGGCGGCAATGAATTGGTTGGCCGGTACCAGGACAACCTGGACCCCAACGTGGTGTATGAATTCCAAAAAGGCAATATGCTTGCCATCGAAACAGCCGGCGATTCCATCGCCACAGGAGATACCTATACCATCGACGAGGAGGCCAAGCGCCTGCATTTCGAGACCCAGGCACCGGGCGGCCAGCCCGTTACCCGCGATGCGTCGTACTCCTATGATAAGGACAGCAAGGTGCTGACCATCACCGGCGACGATGGCACGCAGCAGGTGATGACCAAAATCGACTAAGCGAATAAAAAAGGACGTACTGTGTACGTCCTTTTTTTATGCCTTGTATCGATGGGCGCGGTAGACGCGGTACATCAGCACCGCAACGCTCTTGCAGGCTTCTGTCGTGCGCCTGCGCCAGCCCAAATGCAAAAAATAATCATCCGGCGCGGGCGCCGCCGCCCAGGCCGGCCGGTATTGCTCCAACGGGCCGCGATAATACAGATACTCTGCAAACGCCTCAGCAAAATCTTTGGGCAGCACCACGCTTTTGGCGCACAGCCCCTTGGGCAGCACGCCGGCCGTTCGCAGGCACTGGGCTACAAACTGAGAGCAGATCTCCGCCTTATACGCATTTACCTCCCGCCCAAACGGCGCCAACAACGGCGCAAAGGCGTTGTAAATATATTCCTCCTCATCGGCTTGCATGCGCCAGATCCTGTGCGCTACCGCACGGTACTGCATCCAGGAAACCGGGATGCGGTAGATATGCACATATGTTTCCTCCTCGCCCAGCAAGGTAAGGCGGCCCGGCGTTTCCTGCACAAATCCACCCTTTAACGGGCTTTGCAGCCGGTAACGTGCAAACGAGTACATCTGGGTTAGGTCCGCCGTAAGGCTGATAGAGCTATGGCTAAACGGGCTTTTTGTTACCTTGCGAATGACCTTGCCGATGCGCGTATGCGTTTGGCTGACCACCACATACAGATAGGGATGCAGCTCGTTTTCCCGCAGGCTATTAACGTACATCTTCCCAGAAAATGCCAAACGCCCCGGGGCCGATATGCGTACCCACCACGCAGCCTATATCCGCAATATCGATGCGCTTTGGCTTTACCTTGGCCTGCAACAGCGCAATGAACCGCTGGGCCGGGCGAATGTCCGAGGAATAGCCGATGCCGATACTCTGCTCGCTGAGCGGCCGGCCGCAGTTTTCCATCACATAATCCCGGATCCACTGCATGCCCTTTTGAAGGCTGCGCGCTTTATGGAGCACTTCGTTGGAGCCATCCTTCATCACATGGATGATGGGCTTTATATTCAGCACGCCGGCCATCCTGGCGGCCAGCGGGCTGATGCGCCCGCCCTTTTTTAAATATTCTACGGTATCCAGCAAGATCAGCGTGCTTAGCCGGGACACCCTGCTGCGGCAGGCGGCAGCGATCTCCTCATGCGTTTTCCCAGCCTGGATCATCTCCAGCGCATCCATCACCGGCATCCCGCTGCCCAGGGCGGCAGTGCGCGTATCGATGATGTCGATCTTTCCCTCCACCATATCCTTGGCGATCAGGGCGCTTTGGTAAGATGCGCTCAGCTTGGAAGAACAGGTAAAGCACAGCACCGAATCGCCGTTGGCGCAAAACGTCTCAAAGACGCGCCGGTATTGTTCCGGCGAAGGGGCGGCCGTCACCGGCAGCTGCTCGCTTTGCGGCAACAGCTCAAAAAACTGCTGATTGGAAAGCTCCAGCTTATCATCGTAATTCATTCCGTTGATCGTTACCTTCAGCGGAATGATGGTAATCTTTTCTTCTATATGCAGCTCCTGCGGATAATCGCAGGTTGTATCTGCCACGATGCGGATCATTCTATGTCCCTCTTTCCCAAGGATAACAGCATACCAGCCGGGTTTTATTTTTTTATTTTACTAGAGGCCCTGCCAAAAGTAAAGCCGCTGGGCTGCAATTTCCAGTTATCTTTATGGCATTGGCTTTCAATTTCCGTGCGTTTTCCCGCTGCTTTGTCAAGCCGCCCTACATCCTATGGGCTTTGCTCTTCTTGTATGAATACGGTACAAGCGGACGGTTTGTATCCGCGCTGCTCTCTCCGCTTGCAAACCTGGAAACAGCCGGCATTCTCTAAACGCTGTGCCAGGTTTGCACAGCGTTTGAAAGCGCCCCGGTTTTCCCAGGGCATAGTTTCGGCTTTTGTTTACAGCTCCATCATACGCGCTTGAAGCCGCGGTGCTGCCTTGATCATCACCACATAGATCACAACGGACAGCACCAGCGAAATGCCCATTGCCGCGACGATAAACATCGTCAAATCGTTGATTAGGAATACCAAGCCGATCATCGCCGCCAGATAGACCAGCTCCAACAGCATGCCGTAGATGGTGTTGGTATTGCTCTTCATGGCGCGGCGTTCGCTGTCCCAATGCAGCCGGGGCCTTGCCAGATCAATGTAGATGCCAACCAGCACCACCGGCGTGCTTAATAGCGTAATGCCAATAAACATCACCACGCAAATCCACCAAGCGGCATGCCAGGCAAAGAAGAACGCAATGCTCATCAACAGCGCCGCCAGCATCGTTACGCTCATGGAAAACAGGATCTTGCCGCGCAGCTGTGTAGCCGCCGTGACGGGCAGCACCATCATCAGCCAGCTCGACTCCCCTTCACGGGAATATACCGTCATCCCGCAGATATTCATGGCTGCAAAGAAATATCCGAAGCCTACGACTATCAGCATCAAAATCATCATAACATCCTGCGGCAGGCTGGAAAGCAGCTCGGAGGCGGAAGCGCCGCTCATACCGATTTCCGACGCCACTTCCTGTATCGGGATGGCAATCATCATCATAACCACCATCAATGGCGCCATGATGACGGAGATCAGCCCATTCATCACATAGGTAGGAGAGCGCAGCACGCTCTTCCATTCCTTGCGGAAAATGGCCCAAAGCGGGCTGCCTTCCTTTTTGCCGGCCGTCTTGATATCCACTTTTTTGTTGCGTACCGCCGTTTCCTCCTGGGCCGCGGCGCCGCGCTGATACAGATGCCCGGCCACCAAATAGCACAATACAAAGCATACTGCGCAGACCGCCGCAAACAAAAGCAGATTGGTCAGCCCTGTGCTGCCGCCGTATACCAACGCGCTAGAGGCCCATTTCGCCGGCGGAAACACAGACGTAACGGTATCCAGCAGGCCGCCGGATAAAAAGGCCATGATCTGCTCGGAAGAAACATTCTGCATGGATCTGCTCAGCATCTGCACGCCGATGATATACAGCAGCAAAAATACAATGCCCGCTGCGGTGGCAAATTTATCTCTGTGTTTGGTAAAGACGCTGACATGCATCAAAAGCGCCACCACCAGGTTGACCAGCGCAAAGGGGATCATAGCGCCCAGCAGCACGATGACAACGGCAGACAATACATATTGGATCGTCACCGGCACATGCAACGCATAGATGATGGCCGCCGGCACCACAAACAGCGCGTAGCTGGCCACTTCGCCGATGAGCGAGGCGGTAAATTTGCTGGCAAATACCGTGCTCTGCTTGATGGGCAGCGACGCCAAAAACGCCGTGTCCTTTGCATAATAGAGGGAAAACGCATAGGGGATGCCAAAGATAAATACCACCAGCATGCCCGCCATGATGCTGATGGCCAGCAGCGTGTCGTGGATCACATTGAGCATCACAACATCAAACAGCCAATTCAGCAGCAGCATGTAGCCCACCAGCAGGCCGCCGCCTACCAGCAGCAGCACCAAAAGCGAAGCAATCGCCTTTCTTTTCTCCTTTGCGCTGCCCTTGAGCTGTGCTTTGAGCGTGGCAATGCCAAACGTCAGCTTTAATTGCAGCGCCGTCAGCCGCCAAAACTGCTTCATACCGTCGGCGCTCCTTCCGTATCCGTCAGCTCCAGGAACAGCGTTTCCAGCGATTCGTCCTTGCCGTTTCGCAGCTCCTCCAGCGTGCCCACCGCAATGATCCTGCCATGGTTGATGATGGCGATGCGATCGCACAGCTTTTCCGCGACCTCCAGCACGTGCGTAGAGAAGAATACCGTATTGCCCCGTTCGCAGTGCGCCCGCATCTCCTGTTTTAGCAGATGCGCGCTTTTGGGATCCAGCCCCACCATCGGCTCATCCATGATCCACAGCTGCGGATCGGGCAGCAGCGCGCCCGTTACCGCCAGCTTTTGGCGCATGCCGTGGGAATAGCTTTTGATCTGCGAACCCGCCGCCTTGGTCAAGTCAAACATCGTTAAATACTTTTCAATCTGCGCCTGCCGCTTTTCCTTAGAAATGCCGTACATATCGCCGATGAAATTCAGGTATTCCAGGCCGGTCAGCCTATCGTACACCTGATGGGAATCCGGCGCATAACCAAAGCAGCGCTTGGCCTCTACCGGTTGAGACTGTATATCATAGCCGTTGATTTTGATCTGCCCTTGATCGGGCTGCAAAATGCCGGTCAGCATTTTGATGGTCGTCGTTTTGCCTGCGCCGTTAGGGCCGATAAAGCCAAATACCTCGCCGCGCTTTACGTGCAGGTTGATATCGTCTACCGCCTTCACAGAGCTTTTGGCATAGCTTTTGCTCACATGTTCGATGGAGATCATATCCATACTCCTTTCCTTTTCCAAGGCCCTTTTAATTTAATTGGATTAGATTATATCAACACCCCCTCCCGAATACAAGCGAGACTCTGTTAACTTTTCCTCTCGTTTGTTTCCCTGCCGTTATCCGTTTTCTCTGTGCCCCGGCACGGCTAGGGACATTTTTGGGTTTACGGCACAGGCAAAGCGTCGTACAATAAAAGCAGAGCTCTGAAAGGGCGCCAATTTCAAGCAAAGCGAGGCAAATTCAATGGCGATCGTTGCGTTAGATCAAGGGACAACCAGCTCCCGCACCGTAATTTTCGATGCCCACGGCATCCCCATCAGCCAGCAAAACCGCACCTATACTCAAATTTTCCCTCAGCCGGGCTGGGTGGAGCATGACCCCAGCGAAATCCTTATGAGCCAGCTTTCCACGCTGCGGCAGGCGCTGGCCAGCGCCCAGATGCGCGCACAGGATGTTTCGGTGCTGGGCATTACCAACCAACGGGAAACCGTCATCGTCTGGGACCGCGAAACCGGCCGGCCCATCTACAACGCCATCGTATGGCAGTGCCGCCGTACGGCGGATCGTATGAAGCGGCTGCAAGAGGATGGCCTGGGGCCGATGATCGCGGAAAAGACCGGATTGCCGCTGGATGCATATTTTTCCGCCAGCAAATTGCAATGGATCTTAGATCATGTGCCGGATGCGCGGCAGATGGCCAAGGACGGCCGCCTGTTATGCGGCACGGTGGATACCTGGCTTTTATGGAATTTGACCGGCGGCAAAACGCACGCCACCGACCATACCAACGCTTCGCGCACCATGCTGTACAACCTGCATACCCATGCCTGGGACCCGGATCTGCTGGATCTATTTGGCATCCCGCAGGAAATGCTGCCCCAGATCCTCCCTTCCAGCGCTGCCTACGGCGTAACGGACGGCGATCTTGTCGGCAGCGAAATCCCCATCGGCGGTGTGGCTGGCGATCAGCAGTCCGCGCTGTTCGGCCAATGCTGCTTTGCGCCGGGCGAAGCGAAGAACACCTATGGCACCGGCTGCTTTTTGCTAATGAATACCGGCGAAACGCCACTGCTGTCCAAACAGGGGCTCATCACCACCATGGCCGCCACCCGCGAGGGCGAGCCCTTCCAATACGTCGTGGAAGGCAGCATCTTTGTGGCGGGCGCGGCTGTGCAGTGGCTGCGGGATGAGCTGCATTTGATCGACAGCGCCGCCCAAACCGAAGCGCTGGCCCTATCCGTACCGGACAGCGGCGGGGTGGTGCTGGTGCCCGCTTTCACGGGGCTGGGCGCGCCCTATTGGGATATGTACGCACGCGGTACGTTGCTCGGCATTACGCGCGGCACCGGCCGGGCTCACATAGCCAGGGCCACGCTGGAATCCATCGCCCTGCAAACCTACGATGTACTGGACGTTATGCAGAAAGAAACCGGCATCGAGCTTTCCTCCCTGCGGGTGGATGGCGGCGCGTCTGCCAACGGCTTTTTGATGCAAACGCAGGCCGATCTGCTCAATAAAAGCGTCATCCGCCCCAAGGTGCTGGAAACCACGGCGTTGGGTGCTGCCTACTTGGCAGGCTTGGCGGCAGGCATCTGGAAAAGCACCGACGAATTACGCGAGTTTTGGGAGCTGGACGATACCTTTGTGCCGCAGATTTCCGAACAGGTACGCGCCCGCCAGATCCATCTTTGGCACCGGGCCGTGGAACGCGCGCGCAGCTGGGCGGAGGAATAAGTCGATATTCCCCGCCTATCTAACGCACATCAACGCCAGGAAAGATTGCCAAATATATCGACAACTGCGCTTTTCTGTAATTTGCATACTTAAAAAGGGAGCTGCTTTTCAAAAGCGCTCCCTTTTCTATGCCCGCTGTACTGTCAACGGCGGCCCGGTCAGCCGTATGATGTGCGCATCCATATACCGTGCGTCTTGCTCGTCATGGGTCACCATAACGATCAGCCGCCCCTCGGCATACCTGACAAGCGCATCCATCACCTGATGCTTGCTGTCCGTATCCAAGCCCTTGAAGGCTTCATCCATCAACCAAACATCCCCGCCAAAGCATACCATGCGCGCCAAGGCCACCCGCCGGCGCATCCC
>UREB01000003.1 GCA_900546685.1 uncultured Eubacteriales bacterium
GATAACCGCCCTGTGCACCGCGGACGCTTTGTACCAGCATTGCCCTGTGCAGCTGGGTGATAATCTGTTCCAAATATTTGCCGGATATTTCTTGATTTTTCGCAATTTCCTTGACAGAGATCCATTGATTGGCATCATGCAGTGCCAATTCCAGCATTAGCCGCAACGCATAGCGGCCCTTGGTTGAAATTTTCATCAGACGCCTCCTTGCTATATCCCTATTATGCCATAGGAATTATAGGGAAGCAAGCAAGGGATTTTATTCCAGCCCCACAATGGTGCAGGGGACAGTTTCTGCTAACAAATCGCTGAGATGGTGTTTGGCATGGCCGATGATGACATGCGTACCGGACAACGCCGATTTTAGCGCAAATTCCAGCTTGGATTTGGCACCGTTTGCACCCGGACGGCTGGCGCCTACACAATGGCTTTGCATTTCACGCACCTTAGCTATGAGCTGTTCCGGTGTTTTGGCGGTGATGGAGCGGATCAAGGTAGAGGGGTCGTCAGGGTTGGCGTAGATGCCGTCCACCCCCGTCATTAGCAGCAGGGTACGGGCGTGCACCGCCTCCGCAATGACAGCGGCCGTTTCGTCGTTGTCGATGCACTCCACCACATCATCATGCTGTTTCTTGAGCACGCTCAGCTCCATTTTCCGGTTTTCTGTAAAAGAGACGGGGTCGTTGTAATTTACGATGGGAATGGCGTTTTGCTTGGCAGCCCGAAAAAACAAGCCCTGCAAATGCGCCCGCTTTTCCGGGTCGTTGAAATGCTGGTGCTCTACCAGCACCTGGCGGACGGAATATTTTGGATCGATGAAACGCCGATAGTTTTCCATCAAAATGGCCTGCCCTTGCGCGGCATAGTCGGTTTTTACATCGTCCATAGAGCCTTCCAGCTCATGGCCGTGGCGGCGCAGATAATCCAGGCGGCCAATTTCCGTTGCGCCGGAAGAGACCCAGATCATTCCGGGGTGCAGGGCGTGGCCTAGCCGGGAAAAGATATTGTAGTCTATATCGTGATCTTCTGGGCGGATCAGGGCCATAGAACCGATTTTCCCCACAACGTCGATGCGTGGCTGTGTACTCATTGTTTTTCTTCCTCCGTGGAATCCGCAGTGTCAAAGGCATCGATTGCCTCTAAGGATAAAATTTGCTGGCTTTGCAATTCCGGCAGACTTTCCACCCGGCTCAGCTTTCGCTGGATCTGCCTGGTACGGGTACCGACCAACGTTTCCAGCTTGCTGGAGGCTGTTTCCAGCTGCTTTTGCGTAGCGGCCAAAGCATCCCCAAACTTATTGAATTCCGTTTTAACGGCCCCCAATACCTTCCATACCTCGCTGGTATGCTTTTGGATGGCCAGCGTACGGAAGCCCATCTGTAGGCTGTTGAGAATGGCGCTCATGGTGGTAGGCCCAGCAATATTGATATGATAATCCCGTTGCAGCGTTTCGACAAGCCCCCGGCGCACAACTTCCGCATAAAGCCCTTCAAAGGGAAGGAACATGATGGCAAAATCCGTCGTATACGGTGGGTCGATGTATTTGGTGGCAATATCTTTGGCAAATGAACGGATGGTGCGGTCCAAATGCTTTCCGGCTTCGGTGATGGCAACGCTGTCTCCTGCGTCGTAGGCGTCTTGCAGCTTAGCGTAAGCATCAGCGGGAAATTTTGCATCGATGGGCAGATAGACAAACCCACCTTCTTCATCGCCGGGGAACTTTACTGCATACTCTACACGCTCGGAGGATCCATGCTTGGTAACGACATTGGCGTCATATTGCTCGGGCGTTAGAATCTGATCCAAAATGGAGCCGAGCTGTATTTCCCCGACAATCCCGCGTGTTTTGACATTGGAAAGCACCTTTTTCAAATCGCCTACGCCGCTGGCCAGGGTCTGCATCTCGCCCAATCCCTTGTACACCTGTTCCAGCCTATCGTTGACCAAGCGGAACGATTGACCAATGCGATCTTCCAAGGTTTTTTGCAGCTTCTCGTCGACGGTGGCGCGCATCTGCTCTAGCCTTTTGCCGTTATCCTCCTGCATGGTACGGATACGCTGCTCCATGGTCTGCCGCATTTGCTCCAGCTGCTGTTCGGTGTGCGATGTGAGCCGGGCCACCCTATCATCCATGAGCTTTAGGCCGTTGTCCATGGTGCGCTGTAAAGTATCGTTGCGCTGGGTAATCTGTAAATTCAGCTCTGCGAGCCGCTTATCCTGCAGGGCAGAGGACTGTGCTTGAGAAGCCGCCAGCAGCTCGGATAAATTTTTGACAGAGCTTTGTACAGCTTGCGAGGTTTCTTGGCGCGAAAGGCGCAGCTCCTGCTGCAAATCGCGCTGCATGCGCTCCAATGAGCCGTCAGATTTTGGTTGTTGTCCTGCCTTGGAAAGCGCAATGAGCCCAATGATGAGGCTGGCTGCGCTGAGCGCCAAGAGCAGATAGATCCACCAATCCATCCAATCCCTCCTAAGTGGAAAGAGGCCGCGTTTTCACACGGCCTCTGTGTATTTGGTGAGAAATCGCGTTATTTTGCCATAGAAGCCTTAGCCTTGGCCACGACATTTTCCACAGTAAACCCGAATTTTTCAAATAGGACACCGCCCGGCGCGCTGGCACCGAAATGATCGATGCAGACAGCCTCTCCGGCGTCTCCAATGACCTCGCGCCAGCCAAAGCTGCTGCCAGCCTCTACGGCTACGCGGGCTTTTACCGCCGGAGGCAGTACGGCATCGCGATACGCAGGCCCCTGGCGCAAGAACAGCTCCATGCTGGGCATGCTGACAACGCGTACCTTTTTGCCCTCGTCGGACAGAACCTTGGCGGCTTCTACGCACAACTGCAATTCAGACCCGCTGCCCATGAGGATAACATCCGGCGTTCCTTGGCAATCTTGAAGCACATAGCCCCCTTTGGCTACCTCTAGGCCAGTGCCTTCCAGCAGCGGTAGGTTGGTACGGCTGAGTGCAAACAGCGTAGGCCCGGGATTGCCCAGCGCATAGATATAGCTGGCAGCAGTTTCGCGTGCATCGGCAGGGCGGAAGGTTGTGCAGCCAGGCATCGCACGGAAGGAGGCCAGCTGCTCGATGGGCTCGTGCGTAGGCCCATCCTCGCCAACGCTAATGCTATCATGCGTCAAAACATACAGGACGTTGGTCTGCATCAGTGCGCTGAGACGGATGGCATTGCGCATATAATCGCTGAACACAAAGAAGGTAGCACAGAACGGACGCACACCGCCATGCAACGCCATACCGTTGCACATCGCCGCCATGGCAAATTCGCGGATGCCGAAGTGTATATTGCGCCCTTCGCGGCATTCCGGGGAGAACCATTCCTCTCCCTTCAAAACGGAGTTGTTGGAGGGGCCCAGGTCAGCGCTGCCGCCAAACAGGTTGGGCACCATATCCTTGAGCTGATTGAGCACATTGCCGGAAGCCGCGCGAGAAGCGATGGGCTTATCGTCTACCTGCATCAATTTTTCAATGTCCACGCCGGCCGGCATGCCCTTGGCAAAAGCTTCTTGATACGCTTTATAACAGTCAGGAAACTGCGCTTTGTAAGCTTCCATCATCGAAACCCATTTTTCATAGGCCTGAGCGCCTTTTTCCATGGCTTTAGCGCAATGGTCATACACTTCCTGGGGCATGGTAAAAGGCTCTTCCAACGGCCACTCAACGGCCTTGCGGAGCGCAGCTACATTTTCGGCCCCCAACGGCGATCCGTGGGATTTTTCACTGCCTTCCAGCGGTGTGCTGCGGGCAATTTTGGTATCCACCAAAATAAGCGTGGGTTTGCCAGCCTGCTTGGCCTGGCCAATGGCATCTGCAATGGCGTCGATGTCATCGCCGTTTACATTGTCGATGGTATGCCAGCCATAGGCACGATACCGCGCTGCGACATCTTCGTTGAAGGTAACGGAGGTGTTGCCCTCGATGGTGATGCGGTTGCGATCGTACAAAACAATGAGCTTATCCAGCTTTTGCGTACCGGCAAAGGAGCAGGCCTCGGAGGAAATGCCTTCCTGCAAGCAGCCGTCTCCTACGAGCGCATAGGTATAATGATCTACAACCGGGAAGCCCTCTTTGTTGAATTTGGCCGCCAGATGAGCTTCTGCCATTGCCATACCGACCGCCATACATACCCCTTGGCCCAGCGGCCCGGTGGTGGCCTCAATACCAGCTGCATGGCCGTATTCGGGATGCCCGGCCGTGGGGCTGTTCCATTGGCGGAACGATTTGAGATCCTCCATTGTCAGCCCAAAGCCAAACATATGCAGCAGGGAATACAGCAGCATGCTGCCATGGCCGGCGGACAGCACAAAGCGGTCACGGTTTTGCCAATCAGGATGCTTAGGGTCGATGATCATATGTTTGCTGTAAAGCGCATAGCCCATCGGCGCTGCCCCCATCACCATACCGGGATGGCCGCTGTTGGCGCGCTGAATTGCGTCAGCAGATACAACGCGAATGGCATTGGCGCATAGGTTGTCTAAAGATTGCATCTAAAAAATCCTCCTTTATGATTGTTTGTTAAAGAAATGGTAAAAATCAGCCAACTGAGTATATCCCTCTGCCAAGGTATCAACAAGCGAGGACGCATATACCGTTTCCATGGACACGGGCTTTTCAAAATAAAAGTATTTGCGGGCCAGAAGCTCCATCAAAACGGGATCCTCGCTGGTTTGCGGCGGACGCTTGTAGCACGGCCCGCCAAGGACGAACCCAAGCGCTGCATACTGATCGATCATCTGGCGGGTCGGATGGGGATGCGCTAAAAAATAGCGACGTTTTTCCGTCATTTCCTGGGGCGTGCTATGGCTTGTCCCTAAGCCGAACACACAACCAGCAGGGTCTAGATCAAAATAAAAGGCCAAGCGCATTCCCGGGTCCTTGGTGATGAATTTCAGCCACATCTTGGTACGGTACGGCGCTTTGTTTTTGCTAAAACGGGTATCTCGGCGGATGCGGGATATGGTGCCGCCCATCACGGGCCGCAGATCCAGACGCCCGTCAATCTTTGCCAGCGTAGGAGAAACCCCAAGCGAGAGCTGCTTTAACGGAGCCAATACAACTTCGTTAAACTCGCTGCGCAACGCTTCAAAGTGCTGTGGCGTATTATCAAACCCGATCTTCATAAAAAATTCAAATGTCTGCTGGGTAAACCCAGAAAATCCTACCTGTTCCATTGATTCATATTATACCTTGAAATGGGAGTGGAGAAAAGCTTTTTGCAAAGAAAGTTCATGGCAATGCTTCCAAGGGAGGGGATACTGCTTCTTGATTCTAAAAGGCTGCGGATAACAAAAGATACCCCGCAGGCATTTAGCTGCGGGGTATTGTGTTCAAACAAAGATCAGCGTTTACGCCGTTTGGGGGTGCTGGGCCCGTATCCTGGGTCATTGTCTACCATACGGCGAGAACGCGGCCGGGGTTCTGGCTCTTCCTCGCGCGGCGGCCGGCGCTTTGGCTGCTGCCTGCGTGCAAAAAACTCCTCTTCGTCCGAAGCATAGCGATTGGATGGCGCCGGGCGCTTTGGCTGCGGCCGGGGCTGCTGCCCTTCTGGCCTACGCCGTGGAGGTTGCTTAGCTGCCTGCTGCGGACGCCGTTGCTCATTTTCCGGCGGCCTACGTCTCTGTGGGGCCTGCTGAGTTTCTGTCCGCCGCTGCCTGCGCAGTTGGAGCTTTGCCTGCTCTATCTCCTTTTTAGAGAAGGGTTTGGTCATCTCTCCATCATCTTTGGAAGAAGCTCTGCGATAGTATTTTTGATTTTCGCGGATCTGTCCGCCGGCGATCATACCGGCAGCTGCTCCCAGCGCAGCGCTGCCGGCAGCATTGTCCTCATCGTCACCGATGGTGGGCATTTTGGCTCTGCGCGGCGGCATGGGTGATTCTCCGTCAAGATCCTCTTCCAGCAAAGGCGTTTCATCGTCTTCATCCATGGGCATCTGCGGCGGACGTCTGCGCGGCGGGCCGTCTGTGCTGTGCATGGCTGCCCGGCTGCGCGGCCCAGCGCCGCCCTTGGGAGGATGCGGCCCGCCCTTAGGCCCTTTTTTCTTGGCCCGTTTTTCCTGCATGACCAGAACGGCCAGCGTGATGCCTGCAATGAGGATGAGTACGACGATAACGATCATGATGATAAACAGCGTACTCAGGGAATCGCCACCGCTGGGGTTTAGTGTATTATCCGTCGCCGTGGCCGTAGGCGAAGAGATTGAAATGGTCGACGACGAAGCGGAATACTGCATGCCGTCCCCATCCTGGGCAGTTACCTGGAAGAGATAATTTCCAGCGGCAGAGACAGTTGCTTGCTTGGTAAGCGTCTGCTTTTCCCCAATGCCGAGGGTAGAAAAGGTGCCCAGTGTGCCCAAACGGGATTCGCTGACCGTAACATCCTTTAAAGCGATATCGCCGATGTTTTCCACGGTGATGGTAAAGGTAACATCTCCGGGCAGGGTCAGCGTGGTGGGGTCTGCTGTAGCGGTTATAGAAACGTTGGTAGGCGCAGCGGAAAGAAACGGCTGGCCATTGATATTCACCACCACAGGCGAGCTGGTAACGGTTTTTGTCTCCTCTCCGGACGGATAGCTGACCTTAAAGGTAACCGCACGCGGGGAAGTGAGAGAAGTTTGGTAGGTAAACGTCTCCGTTTTGGTATCGTTATCCGCGGAGGCCGCAATGGAAAGCCCGGATTTCACCGTATTGCCCTGATCATCCGTAACGGTAATGTTGCTTACCGGCACAGTGCTGTCGTTTCTCAGGGCAATGGTGAAGGTAACGCTGTCTCCGGAATTGATAAGGGCCTTGTCTACAATGGCGGACACAGAAAGCTTGGCATCCCCGCCGTTCACGGTGATTTTTTTGCTTTCTACCGATTTATTATGGCTACTGCCGCTGGCGGTAAAGGTTGCCTTGGGTGTACTCGTCACGGTTTCGGTGGGCTTAATGGTTTTGGAAACCGTCCTGCTGGCGCCCGCTTTGAGCGATATCCCGGAAGCTACGCCGTCCGGCACGGCCGGATCGGTGATGCTAAGGCCGGTAATGTCGGCGGTGCCCGTATTTTTCAGGCTATATGTCAGCTTTACAGAATCGCCGGCGTTGACGGTGGTTTTGCTGATGGAGCGGGTAAAGGTCAGAGAGACCTTTTCCTCCTCACGCGCTACCTGGAAAGGAACACGTTTGGAACCGCTGTGGTTATCGGAGGACCAATCCACCACCACATAGGTATTGGAGGAATCCAGATCGCTGCTGGATACGCCACAGGTAACGGAAAAAGTATAGGAATCTCCCGCCGCTAAGGTTTTGTTTACCTTCACGTCCTCAGCATAGGAAACGGAGAGAGAAATCTCTTCGCCAACGGTGTTTTGAATGGTACCCTTAACGGTGACGTTGCCGCCGCTGGAAAGGGAAGAGGGCGTGACAGACACATTGGAGACAGTAATATCGGCAGCAAATGCCAGCGGGATGGGTAGCATGGAAAAGCATAGCATCAGGCATAGCATAATAACAGCCAGAGTATGGATTCGGTTGCGTTTCAATGAAACACACCTCCTGTACAGTTTTGCAAAGCGGGCGATTCGTTTCCTTTTACAGGGGAAGTACCCAATTTTGCTTATCTTCTACGGTTCCGTATTGGATGCCGGTTAAAGTATTATACAACAATTGCGCCGTAGGGCCAATTTCATTGTTGTTGATGACGATCTCGCGGTCGCCCCAAATCAACGCGCCCACAGGAGAAATTACAGCGGCTGTACCGGTGCCAAAGACCTCTTCCAAGATGCCGCTGGCATGGGCGTCAAACACTTCCTGGATGGAAATGGGGCGTTCTTCTGCCTCGATGCCAAGCTGTTTGGCCAGCTTCAATACGCTGTCGCGCGTGATGCCGGCCAGGATAGAGCCGCGCAGCGGCGGCGTTACGATCTTGCCTCCGATTTTAAACATAATATTCATAGAGCCGACCTCTTCAATGTATTTGCGCTCTACGCCATCGAGCCACAATACCTGTGCGCAGCCCTTTTTCTGCGCTTCGTGATCGGCAATTAGGCTGCATGCGTAGTTGCCGGCGGCCTTGGCAAAGCCCATGCCGCCCCTTACAGAGCGGACGTATTCATTTTCCACAAAAATACGTACCGGCTTTAGCCCTTCGGCATAATAAGCGCCCACAGGCGAAAGGATGATGGCAAAAATATAGTTATGCGCAACATGTACGCCCAAATGCGCATCCGTTGCCACGGCAAACGGACGGATATACAGGCTGGTTCCGGCGGTATGCGGCACCCAATCCTGTTCCATACGAATCAGCTGGCGCAGCGCATCCAGTACAAAATCGCAATCAATGGCCGGAATGCACAAACGCTCTGCACTGCGGTTGAAGCGGCGCAGATTGTCCATCGGACGGAACAGCTGAATGTTTCCATCCGGCTTGCGATAGGCTTTCATCCCCTCAAATATAGCCTGCCCATAGTGCAGGACCATCGCAGCGGGGTCCAGCGCAAAATCACCGTAGGGTACGATACGAGCATCGTGCCAGCCTTTGCCTTCCGTATAGTTCATCATGAACATATGGTCGGTAAAGATCTGACCAAAACCGAGATTGGATTCATCCTGCGGTTTTTCTTTCAGTGCGGTTGCTTTCTGGATGGTTAGTTCCATAGCGTTTCACTCCTCAATCGTTTTGGCCCTTTATGGGTCGAATCTATCAATCAATGGGCCAGGGTGCAATGGCATGTTCAGCAAACTGAACTTCCACGCGCCCATCGCAATGATTATACAAAGCTTGGCGAAAGGACTCCCAGGCTTCCTCGCGGGAAAGCCCTTGGCAGAGAACCTCCGCCCCATAGTCCGTTTGTTCCAATTGGATATCCGACGATTGCAAAAAACGATCCAGCCTGGCCCAGTGGGCGTAGTCTACGGCAAACCCCCAGCGGACCACTGGGACATATTGACACAGCCCGGCCGCATCCAACGCCTTGGCGGCCGCTTCGCTGTATGCACGCACCAGACCACCGGCCCCCAGCAGCACGCCGCCAAAATAGCGGACCACAACGACCATGGTATTGGTAACGTCTTTATGATGCAGCACTTGTAGGATGGGCATGCCTGCCGTACCCTGCGGCTCGCCGTCATCGCTGTATTTTTGCAGCTGCTTATCGGCACCCAAAACATAGGCACTGCAATGATGGGAAGCGTCCCACTGGCGCTTTCTCAATGCAGCCAGCTTTTCATTGGCCTCTTCAGCAGAGGAGACCAAAAAGGCATAGCCGATGAAGCGGCTTTTTTTGATGACGATCTCTATTTCGCTTTCGTGTGCGATGGTGCGATATCCGTTCATTTCATCAAGAAACGATGGTACGATTTTTTGCCTTTGCGGATCACCAGGCCGTCGCCCTTAAGGCGGTCAGGATCGATGGGCATAAACACGTCGGTCACTTTGACGTCCTCCAGCGATACGCCCCCGCCGTCCACCAAGCGGCGCGCATCGCCACGGCTCTTGGCGAGGTTGCTCAACACGAGCAGGTCCACAACCTGGAGACCCTGAGCGGCCTGTTCTTCTGAAAGCACAGTGGTAGGCATATTGTCCAGGCTGCCACCGCCGCCAAAGAGCGCTTCGGCTGCTTCGGCCGCTTTGTGGGCCTCCTCCTCACCATGCACCAGCTTTGTAACCTCAAACGCCAGTACCTTTTTGGCTTTGTTGATTTCCTGGTCTTTCAAGGCGCCTAAAGCGTGTACCTGGTCCATCGGCAAATAAGTCAAAAGCGCCAGGCATTTTTCTACGCTGGCATCCTCTACATTGCGCCAGTACTGGTAGAAATCATACGGGCTGGTCTTATTGGCATCCAGCCAAAGCGCGCCGGCCCGTGTTTTGCCCATTTTCGTGCCGTCGGCATTGGTCAATAGGGTAAAGGTCATGGCAAAGGCGTCCTTGCCCTCTACACGGCGGATAAGGTCAGCACCTGCCAGAATATTGCTCCATTGATCGTCACCGCCCATCTCCAAGATGGCACCCTTGGTACGGAAGAGATGCAGGAAGTCATACGCTTGAAGCAGCATGTAGTTGAATTCCAAAAAGGTCAGCCCGCCTGCCAGACGGCTCTTATAGCATTCGGCAGACAGCATGCGGTTGACGGAAAAGTGAACGCCGATTTCACGCAAGAAATCGATGTAATTCAAACCCAGCAGCCAATCGGCATTGTCCACCATCTCGGCGTTGTTGGGCAGGGCTTCAGAGAAATCCAAAAACCGCGCCATCTGGTTTTTCAACGCTTGGGTATTGTGCGCCACGGTATCCTTTGTCATCATCACGCGCATATCGTTGCGGCCGGAGGGATCTCCGATGGCGCCTGTGCCGCCGCCCACGAGGATCAACGGCTTATGGCCTGCCTTTTGCAGATGGCTCATGGCCATCAGCTGAAGAAAGTGCCCTACATGGCAGCTGTCGGCGGTAGGGTCATAGCCCGTGTAAAACGTTACGGACTGGCTGCCCAGAATATCCCGGATCTCGGGATGGCTAACCTGCTTGATAAAGCCGCGTTCCGTTAAAACGTCGTATACATTCATCGATTTTCTCCTTTTGTGCTGTTATTTCAGAGTTTCCTTTAAAAGATCGCCCAAGATCTGCATGCCCTGGGTAATACGTGCCGGCTCGCAGGCGGAAAAATTCAGCCGAAGGGTATTGGCATGGCCGCCGTCCGGATAGAAATGCGTGCCGGGGATATAGGCCACCTTGCGTGCGACGGCTTTTTCCAGCAGCGGCAGCGTATCCATGCCTTCCGGCAGCTCGGCCCAGACAAACAGGCCGCCCTGCGGTACGGTATGCGTACAGCTGTCCGGGAAAAAGCGGAAGCCATCCAGCATGGTATGAAGCTGTTCGCGGTAGGCGGGAATGATCTCCTTGACATGCTCAAAATAACGGCCGCTGCGAATATAGGCATCTACCATGGCCTGTGCCAGGTTATTGGTGTGGGTATCCATTCCTTGCTTGGCCACCGTCATAGGACGTAGCAAGGCGGGATCACCAACGGCAGCGCCTACGCGAAGCCCCGGGGAAACGGTCTTGCTAAAGCTGATAAGATGCATCACATGCCCTGTCGTATCAAACGATTTGATGCTGGGCAGCGCTTCGCCTTCATAGCGCAGGCTGCCATAGGGATCGTCTTCCAAGATATAGACATCGTATTTTTCAGCCAGCTCCGCCATCTTCTGCCGCCGGGCAAGGGATAGTTTAGCGCCGGTTGGGTTCTGAAAGGTAGGGATGGTATAGATGAATTTGGGGTGGTAAGTCTGGATGTCCTTTTCCAGCTGTATCACGTCCATCCCATCCTCATCCATCGGCACACCGATGACCTTGGCCTGGTAGCTGGCAAAAGTTTGCAGCGCCCCCAGGAACGTCGGCGATTCGCAAAGGATTACATCGCCGGGATTGATGAGGATCTTGGTAAACAACTCGATCCCTTGGCTGGAACCTGTGAGCGTTATGATATGGTCCGTCGTCGTTTGGATGCTGCGTTCTTCCAGCACAGACAGGATGCTTTCCCTAAGCGGCGCATAGCCCTCCGTAGTGCCATACTGTAAAAGCACATCGCCCTTTTCCTTCAATAGCTGGGCGGATAGATCGGCCATCTCTTTAGAAGGGAAGCTCTTTACACTGGGGTTGCCTCCTGCAAAGGAAATGATGGAAGGATCGCCCAATAGCTTAAAGATTTCGCGGATCGCACTGCCGTTCAAGCCATCCATCCTGTTCGCCAGATGTGTTTGCATGCCAATGACTCCTTTTCATTTCACATTTATAAACTGTTTTCCTTGTATTTTACCCCAATCCCCCCGGGTTTTCAACATGATTGCGCAAAGAAAAGCATGAAAAGCCGGGCATTTGCGCACTATGAACATGGCAAAGCAACGGCAGCAGCAAAATAAAAAAAGCAGGAGAAAACTCCTGCTTTACGTCTTATTTATTCCTTTGCTTCCGCTGGCACATGTTTGCCGGTACGGAAGACATTGATGAGCGAATCTACCAACACAAACACAGCGCCGAAAATGATGTTGACATAATAGGTAAAGAACCGCCAAAGAATCATCGTGACAAACTTAAGCTCGGCCGGGAATACTTGGGCAAAAAATAAGTAAAACCCGCCTTCGCTGGCCACAGAAGCGCCCGGCAGAGGAACAAATGAAACCGTGAGGTACAAAAAGGACTGTAAAGCCACGATTTCAAACAAATTGTAGCCAGATAACCCAAACGCCTTATAGATGAAAAACGTAATGGAGAAGTAGGCGAACATCTGGATAAAGATGACGAGTGCGGTGCTCAAAAACATCCTTGTGCTGTGTTTGAAAACCTGCGCGCTCTGATGAAACTCCTCCAGCGTTTTGGAAAGGGAAATCACAGCACGCTCCGGATGTTTGATGATATGGATCTTATGCAAAAACCATACCAGACGGGTAGCCAAAGACAGAAGCGGCCCCTGCTTTACCATCGCAAAAATGACGATGCCGGTAATCAGCGCATTGGCGGCAAAGCCAATGCAGGTCAACGACAGCACGCCGGGATTGCTGGTAAAAAAGTCCAACCCCCGGAAAAGAAGGGAAAACACAAAAAACAGGCAGATGACCGATTCAAAGATGACAAACTTGATGCAGAATACACTGGTGCTGGTACCCACAGGCACGCCATCCTTTTTCATGTAGACGACCTGAACAGGCTGCCCGCCAGAGGAAAACGGCGTCAGAGCGCTGTAGTAGATGCCAATGATCCCGTTTTTAATGGACTTTCTAAGTTTGAAATTCGGATGGACAAACCGCATAATGCAATGCACAGCCAAGCCCTCAAAAACAAAGTTGATGATGCAAGCGCCAACGGCGGCCAAGATCCAGCCGATGTGAAGAGACCCAATGGCGGAAAAGAAATCCGTAACGCTAGGATCCAAAAAACCAATGACTACGATGATGCCAATGGTCAAAGCAATGTACAACAAATTTAGAAAGATTTTTTTCTTTGTTTTGTTCTTTTTTTGCTCAGACATACGGAGCTCCTTACTAAACCCAAGATTCAACAACCCGTGAAACGTATTCTAACATACTTGATAAGTGGTTACAAGCATGTGACTGTAAATCAAAACGAAAACTTGTTGTTAAAATCTGTCATCTGGATGGGGCTTTTACAGTTTCCCCTTTTGGAGAGCCGTTATGCAGGTATAGCCTGCGCACAATAAACTCTGCTAGGCGATCCGGCAACAGCTTACACAGTATGCGGATCGTACGATAGCTGGCGCCTACAGCGCGGCGGATGGGGACGTGCGAACAATAGGCTAGCTTTAACGCCGTTTTGGCTACGGTATCCGGCGACTTTCCCTGCTGCTCATCCTGCTCCATTTTAGAGATGGCAGCCGTCATCGGCGCTTGGTAGCAGGGCTGCACTTGTGCGCAAAGCTTGCGGGCGCCGGTAAAACCGGTTTTGGTATCGCCCGGCTCTATTAGGCAGGCTTGAATGCCAAACGGCTTGGTTTCCATCCGAAGCGCCTGTACCAACGCTTCCAGAGCAAACTTACTGGCGCTGTAAGAGGATTGATAAGGAATGGAGATAAACCCAGCAATGGAGGAAATGGGCAGCAAAAGCCCACGATGCTGTGCCCGCATGCCGGGCAAGACGGCCCGCGCTGTACGAATGAATCCCAACGTATTGACATCCAGTTGATGCATTAGCTCTTCTGGAGATACATCCTCTACAGAACCGCCGATGCCCATGCCGGCGCAATGGATCAAAATATCAATGCCACCCAGCGCTTGAACGGCCTGTTCGACGCACATGCGTACCGAATCATCGTTGCAAACGTCCATAGAAAACCAGGACAGCCCTTCAGGGAGCGTTTCACTCTTATGACGGGAGCATCCTGCTACGCGAAAACCGTTTTGTATAAACAGATCGGCAATGGCTAGGCCAATGCCGCCTGTAACGCCTGTGATCAAAACACGGTTGCCATAAGGAGATCGTTTCATTGTTTTGCCTCTATCTGTATGGGCGCAGGGGCGGTAAACACCATGCGCTCCTGTTTGGTAGGGTGAATCAGGGACAGCGACGAGGCCCAAAGGCATAGCTGACGCCCGCCTTTGCCATAACGCGCGTCGCCCAAAAGCGGAAAGCCGCGGCTGGCAAACTGTACGCGGATCTGGTGAGAGCGCCCGGTTTCCAGCACAACGCGGCAGCATGCGCTGCCGTCCTGATTGGTATGCAGGGTCTGATAATGCAAGACGGCACGCTTGGCCCCCGCCGTATCAGCCGGTACGACACGCACCATTTGATCCCGGTCCTTGCGCAAATAATCCTCCATCGTGCCGCTGGGCGGCAGAGGGGTCTTTTCACAGCGTAAAAGATACGTCTTTTGCATCTGGTTTTGCTGCATTTGACGCGACAAGCGCGCGGCCGCTTTGCTTGTTTTGGCAAACACCATCACGCCGCCTGTGGGGCGGTCCAGACGATGAACAAGCCCGAGATATGCATCGCCGGGCTTGTGGTAGGTTTGCTTCAAATACTGCTTGTAAAAGGTCAGCAGATCCATATCCCCGGAAATGTCGGCCTGCACGGGGATATTGAAGGGCTTTACGACCACGAGCAGATGATTGTCCTCGTATAAAATGTGTGGCTTCATGGCGTCCACCGGGCGGTGGCGCCACAAGGAAGCACCAGATCGCGGCCCATGGAAAGGCCGATGTTTTGCGCTTCCACATGGCCCTTGGGCAGCGCACATTTCAGCATATTGGCCGCTACCTGTGGGGCGAACCCTGCGGTATAGCTGTTCAGCAAAAAGAACAGAGGACGGCTGCTCAGCAGCTTGGCGCATTCGCAAATCAAAGGATAGACGTCCTTTTCATATTTGAACATCTGCCCATCCGGCCCCCGGCCATAGGAGGGAGGGTCCATCACAATGGCATCATATTCCCGGCCGCGCCGTTGTTCGCGCAGCACAAACTTTAGACAGTCATCCACGATATAGCGGATGGGCGCTTCCTTGAGCCCACTTTTGGCCGCGTTTTCCTTAGCCCACTGCACAATGCCTTTGGCAGCGTCTACATGCACCACCTCCGCACCAGCTGCCGCGCAGGCCAGCGTAGCGCCGCCGGTATAGGCAAATAGATTCAGCACGCGCACACGGCCGCCAGCCGCACGGATCTTTTCGCCCATAAAATCCCAGTTGACCGCCTGCTCCGGGAAAAGCCCGGTATGCTTAAAACCGGTGGGGCGCACGATGAATCTTAGTTTATTGGCGTAGGTAATTTCCCATTGGTCGGGGAGGGGTTCTTTATACTCCCACTGCCCGCCACCGGCATGAGAACGGTGGTAGACGGCATGGGCCGCTTCCCACGCGGCGGGGCTTTGCGGGGCCCACATGGCCTGCGGTTCCGGGCGGGACAGCAGATAGGGACCCCACTGCTCCAGCTTCATGCCATGGCCGGCATCCAGCAGGGAAAAATCACGCCATTGATCTGCCAGCCACATTATACATCCGCCTTTGTCAAAAGAATTTGTGCATTTTGCCCGTTGATCTCCCAGGCCTGGCCGCTAGCGGCATCGCCCAGCTCCATGGAAACGGCCAGCACTTCTTTCATGATACGATCTGCATGGCGCTCCCATACCTGAGAAAGCGCCTCCTCCGCCTGGTATACGATGTGGATGCGGTCGGTCACTTCAAACCGCTCCTTGCGCATAGTTTGGATCTTGCTGACCGTTTCGCGCAGCAGGCCTTCTTCTAGCAGCGCCGGGGTCATGGTAAGATCGAGCGCAACGGTCATACCGTAATCTTGGGCGGTGGCAAAGCCTTCCTTCTGCGTGGCCTCAATCAAAAGGTCGTCGGCAGAAAGCGCGATCTTCTGGCCGTCAATCTCAAATTCGTACAGGCCGCCGTCCGCTACCGCGCTGACGATGGCGTTGCCGTCGCCGTTTTTCAGATGATTGCCGATTTTGGGCAGGAGCTTGCCGTATTTCGGCCCCAGCGTTTTCATCTGGGGCTTTACCAGATAGCCTACATACGAAGCAGCGTCATCGGCCAACTCAAACGCCTTTACGTTCAATTCGTCCAGAATGATGGATTGCACCTCATCGCTCAGCGGTTCTGCGCCCTGCACCAGCATACGGCTCAGCGGCTGTCGATTTTTTACCTTGGCCGCGTTTCGGGCAGAACGACCCAATACCACAAGCTGAAGCGCCGTTTCCATCTGCGCTTCCAAGTCTTTATCGATGGCCGCTACATTTACATCGGGCCAAGTGGTCAAATGTACGCTTTCCGGCGCAGAAGAATCCACGCTGCGCACCAAATTTTGATACATGCTTTCCGTCATAAACGGCACGAACGGCGCACAGATGCGGGTCAGCGTCTCCAAAACCTGATACAGCGTCCGGTAGGCGGCAGATTTGTCCGCTGTGCGCTCTCCGCCCCAGAAGCGGTCGCGGCTGCGGCGCACATACCAGTTGGAAAGCTCATCGACAAACCCGGCGATGGCGCGAGCCGCTTCGGTGATATGATACTGATCCAGCTCTGTTGTGACGAACTGCACCAGCGATTGCAGCTTGGACTGCACCCAGCGATCCATACAGGTATACGCCGGCGCCGGCCAGGAGGCGTCGTGCGGGTCGAACTGATCGATCTCTGCATATAAGATGTAGAACGCATAGGTGTTCCATAAGGTGCCCATGAATTTGCGTTGGCTTTCGCTGACCGCCTCATCGTAGAAACGGGACGGCAGCCACGGCGCGCTGCCGGTGTAGAAATACCAGCGCACAGCGTCCGAGCCCTGCTTATTCATCGCTTCCCAAGGGCTGATGACATTGCCCTTGTGTTTGCTCATCTTTTGGCCGTCCTTATCCTGCACATGGCCCAGTACCAGGCAGTTTTCATAGCTGGCCTTATCAAAAATCAACGTAGAGATGGCTAGCAGCGTATAGAACCATCCGCGCGTTTGGTCGATGGCTTCGCTGATGAATTGTGCGGGGAAGAACCGCTCAAACAGCTCCTTATTTTCAAACGGATAATGGAACTGCGCAAACGGCATGCTGCCGCTGTCGTACCAGCAGTCGATAACCTCCGGCACCCGGTGCATGGGCTTGCCGCACTTGGGGCAGGGGAAGGTGACTTTATCGATAAACGGCTTGTGAAGCTCTAAATCATCCGGAATATCTGCGCCCATATCACGCAGCTCCTGTCGGCTGCCGATGACATGGATATGCCCACATTCACAGGTCCAAACCGGCAGCGGCGTACCCCAGTACCGTTCGCGGGACAATCCCCAGTCGATGACGTTTTCCACAAAGTTGCCCATACGGCCGTCGCGGATGTTTTCCGGCAGCCAGTTGACGGACTTGGTATTTTTCACAAGCTGATCGCGCACCGCGCTCATCTTGATGAACCAAGTGCTGCGCGCATAGTACAAAAGAGGGGTATCGCAACGCCAGCAGAAGGGATAGCTGTGCTCAAATTCCGGCGCGTCGTACAGCTTGCCCTCCGCCTCCAGCGTCTCGATGATTTTGGGATCGGCGTCTTTGACAAATAGGCCGTCCCACGGCGTGCCGCCGCACATCTTTCCTTCGGGGTCTACCATCTGCACAAACGGCAGATTGTTTTCCTTGCAGACGCGGTAGTCGTCCTCACCAAAAGCAGGCGCGTTGTGTACAATGCCCGTACCGTCTGTGGTGGTTACATAATCATCGGCAATAACAACATGCGCTTTCTGCCCGTTCAGCGCGTTGACGGTACAATCAAACAACGGCTCATAGGAACGGCCGACCAAAGCGCTGCCGGGGAATTCGTCTACGATCTCAACATTTTCCTCACCCAGCACGGAAGCTACCAGATCCTTGGCCAGAATGTAGACGACGCCCTCCTTTTTGGCACGGCAGTAGGTAACGTTGCCGTTGACGCAAAGGCAGACGTTGCTGGCCAGCGTCCAGGGCGTGGTCGTCCAGGCCAAATAATAGGCATCCTCATCACAGCACTTAAATTTGGCCGTAGCGGAGCGTTCTTTCACGTCCTTATAGCCCTGCGCCACCTCGTGAGAAGACAGCGCCGTGCCGCAGCGCGGGCAATAGGGAACGACCTTATGCCCCTTATACAAAAGCCCTTTTTCATAGATCTGTTTTAGGCTCCACCATTCGCTCTCGATGTAGTCATTTTCATAGGTAACATAAGGGTGATCCATATCAGCCCAAAAGGCGATGCGGTCGCTCATCTGCTCCCATTCACCCTTGTATTTCCATACGCTTTCCTTGCATTTTTGGATAAACGGCTCTACGCCGTATTCCTCGATCTGCTCTTTGCCATCCAGGCCCAGCAGCTTTTCAACCTCCAATTCAACGGGCAAGCCATGGGTATCCCAGCCTGCTTTGCGCAAAACATCATATCCGCGCATGCGCTTATACCGCGGCACCAAATCCTTAAAGCTGCGCGTGATCAAATGGCCGATATGCGGCATTCCGTTGGCAGTCGGCGGGCCATCAAAAAAGCTAAACGGCGGCTTGTCCGGCTGCGGCGCCATGGATTTTTTGGCAATGTCGTTTTGCTTCCAAAAATCCAGTACCTGCAATTCCCGGGCGCAAAAGTCCATCCCGGTTTCTACTTTCTTATACATGTGTTTGGCGTTCCCCTTTCTTTGTGAAACGGCGATTTTTATTTTTTGTGGATAAAAAAACGCTTTCCATCCACCAACGGGACGGAAAGCGTTGTGCTTTTCGCGGTACCACCCGAATTGCATGCCCCTCTTGCCGATACGACGGGGAATGCCACTCTTGTTCTCCGCTTAACGCGCGGCGCACGCCCGGCCCTCTATTTCGAACCGGGACCTCCGGGGTGATGTTCTGACAGCCGGCTGCGCGGCAGCTTTCACCCTCCTGCCTCGCTTTGGCGCTTCCTTGTGCCGCAGACGCGTCCCCATCCTAGGTATTTGCCATGTATTATAGGGGATTTTTCGCGGTTTGTAAAGGCTTTGCTCAGTTGCCGGCAATGGCCAATTCTTTTACATATACCGAAGGGCTGGCATAGCAGCTGCCGCCGGGGATGCTATACTGGGTATCGTTGCCCAGCGCCGTAATGGCTTGCAGCATGGCAAAGAAATTGCCGGATACAACCATTTGCTCTACAGCCCGGCCCTCTGCGCCGTTTTCAATGAGCCGCCCCTTGCACAGAAGCGAGAAATCTCCAGAAACATCGTTGACGCCGGCATGCAGGCCGGATACCTCATAGATGACCACGCCGTGGCCGGCCTGGGCGCAAAGTTCTGCCAGCGTTTGCGTGCCAGGCTGTACGGTAAACACATGCGGGGCAATGGTGACCTGTCCGCTGTACCCGCGTCGGCCATGGCCTGTGCTCTGCACGCCGTCTTGCTTGGCAGAGGATAGGGAATACAACAGCGTTTTCAACACGCCGTGATCCACCAAGGTATGCACGCCGGTGGGTACGCCCTCACCGTCAAACGGCAGGCCGGGACCCAGCTGCGGATGGTCGGGCGTATCCACGATGGTCACGCAGTCCGCTGCGATTTTCTGCCCTTGCTTGCCAGCTAGCTGGCTCATCCCCTTTTGCGCGCGCTCGGCGGAGAAGATGGGAGCAAAGGCCCCCAATAGATCTACCATTGCCTGCCCATGGAAAATGATGGGCATGGCGCCGTTTTGGGTCCGTCCCGCCTGATAGTACTGGATGGCTTTTTCCTGGGCCCGCTTGGCGACTTGGTGCTCGTCTACCTCCTCCAGCGTTTTTCCAATGGCAAAGGACCAACCGCTGTCCGTCCAATCTCCGATCTTGGCTACCGCGTCCACAAACAAGGCAGTATTCTGCCTGCTGGCGCTGCCTTCCGTGCCGGCGGAGTTGGCGAAATATACATAGGTTTTTTCCATCTCGGCCGAGCAGCCCTGCACATTTTCTACATGGGGCAGGGCCATGACCGCATGGTACAGCGCCAGCGCCTTGTCCACGATTTGCTGAGAAACAACAGGGGAGAGGTCTGTCTGCCCCGGCTGCTCGCTGGCATAGCGCTGCGCGGCTTGATAAATACAGGCATATTCGTCCCGGTCTGTGACCTCGGCGGCGGAAAGCGCCTGCGCTACGATGCGTTCGGCTCCTTCCAGGCGTTCCGTATAGGCATACCCTACGCGCCCTTTTTTGAGAACACGAAGACCGACCCCTTGGGTCTGGCTTTTTTGGAACGAATCTACCTGTCCCTCATAAATATCTGCGCTGATGCCTTCCGTAGCGCTGGCAATGCAGTCTGCCGCATCCGCCCCTTGGCAAAGCGCCTCGTTTACCAATTTTTTACAAATATCCAGCATCACTGGGCCTCCCTTCCGCCTACAAGGATTTCGCTGACACGAATCAGCGGCTCGCCTACACAGGTAGGCACGCTGCCCGAAATGGAGCCGCACATGCCTTCTCCCATCCACATGCCCTTTTCCACGGCATCGATTTTCTGCAAAACCTCGCTGCCCTTTCCGATGAGGGTAGCGCCGCGTACCGGCCTATCGATCTGTCCGTTTTTCACAAGATACCCTTCCTGCACGGCAAAGTTGAATTCACCGGTCAGCGGATTGACGCTGCCGCCGCCCATCTTTTTGGCGTACAGGCCGCTTTGCATGCCGGCGATGACGTTCTCATCCTCCCCATCTGCAATAAAGGTGTTGGTCATACGGCTGGTAGGCGCATACCGATAGTTTTGCCGCCGGCCGCTGCCGGTAGAGGGCATTCCCATCCGCCGGCTGCCCATATGGTCGATCAAATAGCCTTTGAGTATGCCTTTTTCAATCAGCACATTGCGCTGAGAGGGATGGCCCTCATCATCATATCCAATGCTGCCCCAGGCGCCCGGCAGGGTTCCGTCGTCCAGCGCCGTAACCTTTTCCGAAGCAATTTTTTGCCCCAGCTTACCGACAAATTCACTGTTGCCCTTGGCCACGGCCGTAGCCTCCAACGAATGCCCGCAGGCCTCATGGAAGATCACGCCGCCGAACCCGCCGCCGACGGCCACCGCCATCTTACCCGCCGGGGCATAGGGGGCATGCAGCATGGTGATGGCGGTCTGTGCTGCCTGCTGGGCTGCGCCCTCGATATCAAGATCCGAGAAAAATTCAAACCCACGTCCAGCGCCCGGGCCTTCAAACCCGGTTTGTATTTCTCCGTTTGCACTTGCCACGGTGGAAACAGCCAGCCTGGCACGTGCCCGTTCATCCTCTGCCCATACACCGTAGGAATTGGCCACGAGCACATGGCTTAACACATCCATCACAGCGACTTGCGTCTGCACAATTTCAGGGGAGACGGCTTTGGCGGCCTGATAGGCTTTTTGCGCCACCTGCACACGCTGCTTGGCCTCCACCGCCTGCGGGCGGATCAGGGCCTGCTGTATCGGCCTTGCCGGCGCCACGACAAAATCTTTGCAGTGTTCCCTGGCATGGGCGCGCAGAGTTTGGGCCGCCGATACGGCAGCATCTATCAGCGCTCTTGGAGAAATATCGCAGGTATATGCGTATGCGCTGTTTGTACCGGAAAATACGCGGATGCCCGCGCCTGCGTCTAGGCCGCTGAGCACGGTTTCCACCTTGCCATCCCGGTATTGAAGAGAGTTTCGTTGGGTATTTTCGTAATAGAGCTCTGCAAAATCCGCGCCCTCATGGAGCGCAGCCTGCAAAACCCTTTGCACTGTTTCTTTGGGGATCAATGGTTTCACCTCATCCTTTTCTTATGGTCTTATTTCGATGTATGCAAAAACCGGTGCCGCTCGGCGATCTTGCGTTCCTGCCCCATTTCAGAGGGGTGGTAATAGGTATCGCCTTGAACGGAACGCGGCATATAGTCTTGCTTGACATAATGGCCGGGATAGTCATGTGGGTATTTGTAGCCTTTGCCGTTGCCAAGCTGTGAGGCGCCCTTATAATGCGTATCGCGCAGATGCAGCGGCACTGGCTCCTCCACATTGCCTTGTATGCCGGCCAGCGCGCCTTCAATGCCCATCAAGACGCTGTTGGATTTTGGGGACTCGCAAATGTAAATGATGGCCTGCGCCAAATTTAAGCGCGCCTCCGGCATACCGATGAACTCCAGCGCCTGGGCCGCGGCAACCGCCTGCACCATGGCCTGAGGGTTGGCCATGCCAACGTCCTCGCTGGCATGCACGATGAGCCGCCTGGCAATGATGCGCGGGTCCACGCCGGCATACATCATGCGCGCAAACCAGGCCAACGCAGCGTCGGCATCGCTGCCGCGCAGGGATTTGCAAAAGGCGCTCAGCATATTATAGAAATGTTCATCATCTATATTCAGCATGCGCTGCTGTATACTATCCTGCGCCGTCTCTTTGGAAATATACACCAGCCCCTGTGCATCCGGCGGCGTTGTTGTCACTGCTAATTCCAGCGCATTGAGCGCTGTGCGCGCGTCACCGTTTGCCACGTTGGCCCAGTATTCCAATACGCCGGACTCGAACTCGATCGCCTGGCCGGCAAACCCTCGCTCGTCGGTAAGCGCACGGCCAAGCGCCTCCAATATATCCGCTTGCGTCAGCGGGGTAAACTGAAAAATACGGCATCGGCTGACGATGGCCGGCGTCATAGAAATCATAGGATTTTCCGTAGTGGAGCCGATGAACCGCACCACGCCGCTTTCCAGCGCGGGCAGCATGATGTCGCTTTGCGATTTGCTCCACCGGTGGCATTCATCCAGCAATACAGTGGTGGTCTTTCCGTACAGCTTTAGGTCTGTTTCAGCTTGCTCTAGGATCTGGCGCATCTCTTTTACGCCGGTGGAAACCGCATTGATTTTCACGAATTTGCTGCGTGTAGCCTCTGCGATGATGCTAGCCAGCGTTGTTTTTCCGCAGCCCGGCGGCCCAAAGAAAATGCTGGAGGTCAGGCTGTCCGCCTCGATGGCGCGGCGCAGCAGCCTGCCAGGGCCTACCACATGCTTTTGCCCGATAAACTCGTCCAAGGTGCGGGGGCGCATCCGGTCCGCCAACGGCGCTTTGCTCTTGGCCAATTGGCTGAATAAGTCCTCCATGGTTTTGAAATCTCCTTTGAAAAAAGGTACAAAAACTTAAAGAAATGTAGAAAATACAACGCTTTCGCACAAGGAAAGTGTTACAATACATTGTAATCTAAGTTTCTATTGTCTATAATATCTCTAATTAAAGTTTTTATCTATCCCCCAATGTAAATTGCAGGGTCGATAGAGCGCAATGCGCTTTTCAGGGAAGGGAGACATGAGTGATGTCAGAAAGAGTGTATAACTTTGCAGCGGGTCCGGCCGTGATGCCGGAAGAGGTCTTAAAAAAGGCCGCTTCGGAATTGGTATGTTATCAGGATACGGGCATGTCCGTGATGGAGATGAGCCATAGAGGCGCTGCGTTCTCCAAAATTCTGCAACAGGCGGAGGCGGACCTGCGTACCTTGATGCATATTCCAGACAACTATAAGGTGCTGTTTTTGCAGGGCGGCGCGTCTTTGCAGTTTTCCATGATACCGATGAATTTGATGCGCAAATCCTTTAAGGCGGATTATATCAATACCGGCGCATGGTCCAAAAAGGCCATCAAGGAAGCGAAAAAAGTAGGCAAGGTGAATGTGGTGGCTTCTTCGGAAGAGGACAATTTTACCCACATTCCGGAGATCGACCCCGCAAAATTCGATAAAGAGGCCGATTACCTCTACATTGTTACCAACAACACCATTTACGGTACGCGGTATGATGCGCTGCCCACCCCGCCGGCGGGCGTGCCGCTGGTGGCGGATGCTTCCAGCAACATCTTGTCCCAGGTATATGATATCAACGATTTCGGCGTATTGTATTTCGGTGCTCAGAAAAATGTCGGCCCGGCCGGCCTGACCATTGCCATCGTACGGGATGACCTCATCGGCTTCTGTCCGGAGGACGCGCCCACCATGCTGAACTACAAAACGCATGCGGACAATGATTCCTGCTTCAATACGCCGCCGACGTTTGCCATCTATATGGCAGGGCTGGTATTCCAGTGGATGCTGAAAAACGGCGGCGTGGAGGCCATCCAAAAGGTAAACGAAGAGAAGGCTGCCATTTTGTATGACTGCATTGATAACAGCAGCCTGTACACGGGTACGGTCACAAACAAGGCGCAGCGCTCTCTGATGAACGTGCCGTTTGTACTGCCCAACGAGGAATTGACGGCCAAATTCATCAAGGAAAGCACGGCAGCAGGCTTGGTGAGCCTGAAAGGGCACCGCAGCGTAGGCGGCATCCGTGCCTCCATCTACAACGCAATGCCGGTAGAAGGGGTCAAGGCGTTGGTGGCATTCATGAAGAAATTTGAAATGGAAAACAAATAAGGAAGGCATGAAACGATGAAAAAAAGAATTCAGCTGCTCAACAATATTTCGAGCGTGATTTATAATGAACTGCCGGGCGAACGCTATGAGGTCGGCAAGGAAATAGAGGACCCGAACGGCATCATCGTCCGCAGTGCGGACTGCCTGAATATGGAATTCAATAAGAGCCTGCTCGGCATTGCACGCGCAGGTGTCGGGTATAACAACATCCCCATTGACCGCTGCACAGAAAACGGCGTAGTTGTTTTCAATACGCCGGGCGCCAATGCCAACGCGGTGAAGGAATTGGTTTTGGCCAGCGCGATTATGGCTTCGCGCAATGTGTTTGAAGCCACAGCTTGGGCGCAGACGCTAAAGGGCCAAGAAGGTGTGACAAAGACCATCGAAGCGGAGAAAAAACGCTTTGTAGGCCCGGAAATCAAGGGCAAAACATTGGGCGTAATCGGCCTGGGTGCCATTGGCGCTATGGTGGCAAACGATGCGCTTTCGCTGGGGATGGACGTCATTGGCTATGATCCCTTTATCACCATCGAAGCGGCTTGGTCGTTGAAAAAGGAAGTGCGCCGTGCTGTTTCGCTGGAGCAGCTAGTAGCGCAGAGCGATATCATCACCATTCATGTGCCGCTGAGCGATAAGACCAAGGACACCATCAATGAAGAGGTACTGGCAAAGACGAAAAAAGGTGCGATCCTGCTGAACTTTGCGCGCGGCGGTCTGGTCAACAACGAAGCACTGAAAGATGCTTTGAAAAAAGGCATTATCTCTAAATATGTCGTGGACTTCCCGGACGAGGAGGTTATCGGCGTAGAGGGCATCATCGCCGTGCCGCATCTAGGCGCATCCACCCCGGAATCGGAAGAAAACTGTGCTAAAATGGCAGCAGAGCAGTTGTATGATTTCCTGCAAACGGGCAATATCAAAAACTCCGTCAACATGCCGGCCTGTGCGCTGCCGCCGCATCAGGGAGAGCGTATTACGTTTGTGCACCAAAACGTACCGAACATCGTAAGCCAGATCACCACGATTCTGGCCAAGGAGAATAACAATATCACCAGCATGAACAACCGCTCCAGGGACAAGATCGCGTATACCATGATCGATCTGGAAGGAACTGTAACGCCGGAAGCGGTCAAAGAGCTGGAGGCCATTCCGGAAATTGTACGGCTGCGTATCATTAAGAGCGCATATTAAACATTAAAAAAGCCCTGCCCTAGCAGGGCTTTTTTGCATGGCGGGAAAAGGAAGGGAAAACCGTATCAGATACAATAAAAGAGCCCTTTTTCAAGGGCTCTTTTTGTATGCAATGTTATGCGGCGATTAGGCAGCTGCCTCTACCAACGGTTTAATCAGAAAACCACCATCACCAATGACCCCAACTGCACCCAGTACCAGGCCGATGCCCAAAATCCAGAACATCGCCTTCATCATGCTGTGGCCGCTGCGCAGGTATTTGTATACCAGCAATACCGTAGCCA
>UREB01000004.1 GCA_900546685.1 uncultured Eubacteriales bacterium
AGAGCTTGGGTTTGCGCTGTACGCCACGCGCGGTACCGCGGCGGTGATTCGCGAGGCCGGGATGCCGGTAGAGGTTGTAGAAAAAATCCACGAATCCGAGCAAAATCCCTTAACGCTGCTGGAAAGCGGCAAGATCCAATATGTGATCTCCACTTCCAGCAAAGGGCGCATCCCCACTCGGGACAGCGTAAGGATCCGCCGCAAAGCCGTAGAGCGCGATATCCCATGCCTTACGGCCATGGATACGGCCAGCGCCCTTTTGGACTGCCTGAAGAGCCGGTATTCCGAGGGAAGCACAGAATTGGTGGACATCAACCACCTGCGCAGCCAAAAGGAGACGCTGGAATTTGTGAAAATGCAGGGCTGCCGCAACGACTATATCTATTTCAACTGTTTTCACCAGACCATCAGCAACCCGGCGGGGCTGAGCGTGGAGCTGGCAGACCGCCATATCGGCATCGGCGGAGACGGCGTGGTGCTGATTTGCCCGTCTGAGGTGGCGGATGCGAAGATGCGTATGTTCAACCGGGACGGCAGCGAGGGCAAAATGTGCGGGAACGCCATCCGGTGCGTGGCCAAATACCTGCATGACGAGGGCATTGTCAACAAGCTGGAAATGACGATTGAAACGCTCAGCGGCATCAAGACCGTACGGCTGTTGCAGTATAACGGACAGGTAAAGCGCGCACGGGTAGATATGGGCCCGGCCCGCCTGGAAAGCGCAAAAGTACCGGTAAATTTGCCGGAGGAGCAAGTGATCGGAAGAAAGACAGAGGTGGCGGGCGGCGTCTATGAAATCACCTGCCTTTCGATGGGCAACCCGCACTGCGTGGTATTTTGCAGCCAGGTGGATACGCTGGATGTGGAGGAGATTGGCCCGAAGTTTGAGTTTGACCCGCTGTTCCCTGAGCGCGTGAATGTGGAGTTTGTCAAGGTCTTGGCCCCCAACGTATTGAAAATGCGGGTATGGGAGCGTGGCAGCGGCGAGACCATGGCCTGCGGCACCGGCGCTTGCGCGGCGGCCGTGGCGGCTGTGGAGAACGGATATTGCGACAAGGATACGGACATTACGGTAAAGCTGCTGGGCGGCGAACTTATCATTCGCTATACGGAACAAACCGTATACCTGACAGGCAATGCGGCGTTGATTTATAAGGGAACCGTACAACCATAACAGCGGGGTTCCCAGGGCAAGGGCCCAAAGAAAATGCTTGTGTTTAAGGCGGCTTACTGTTATAATATATACAGTTTTTGTATATCTTCTTTATGTAAGGTGTCTTACACAACCAAGATGAATTGTTTGATTTTTTTGAACCCTATAACATTTATATAAGGAGTGATTGTCATGCTAGTGACCATGAAAGAAATCCTTGACCGCGCAAGCGCTGAAAACTACGGCGTTGCGGCCCCGAACGTCAACACCGAGCTGGATGCGCGCTGCGCTCTGGAAGCGGCGGAAGAGCTGAATGCTCCCATCATCTTGGATGTGGGCGGCACGGCCAACCCGGACATCGTATTCTACGGCAGCTTTTTGACCCGCTTGGCGGATGCTTCCTCCGTGCCGGTTGCGATCAACCTGGATCATGGCGGCAGCTATGAAGAAGTTATGTCTGCGCTGCGCGCCGGCTTTACCTCCGTCATGGTAGACCGTTCTGTTCTGCCCTATGAGGAAAACGTAAAGGAAGTTAGCGAAATTGTTAAGATTGCGCACGCCATGGGCGTAAGCGTAGAGGCCGAATTGGGCCATGTTGGCCAGGGCGACAACTATGCCGTAGACGGCAAGACCGCTTTGACCGATCCTGAAGAAGCGAAAAAATACATCGAAGAGACCGGCGTTGATATGCTGGCAGTTGCCATCGGCACGGCGCACGGCGCCTATGTCGGCACGCCGAAAATCCACTTTGATCGCCTGCAAGAGATCAAAAAGGTAACCGGCAACTTCCCGCTGGTTCTGCACGGCGGCTCCGGATCCGGCGACGAGAACCTGCGCAAGGCCTGCCAGATGGGTATCAACAAGGTCAACGTTTGCAACGACCTGATGCGTGCTGCCTGCGATACCGTTACCGCAGCTGATTTGAGCGGCAACGGCGCATACGGCCTGTGGGGCCTGATCCAGAAGGGCTGGAAAGCTCGTCTGAAAGAGCTCATCGAAATATTCGGTGGCGTTGGCAAAGCCTGGAAGGTAGAGCCCAAAGGCATGCCCAAGACCGGCGAGACCAACCTGGAAGAGAAATAAGCCAGCCAAAGCGGCAAACAACCGGCGTAGGAATTTCCTATGCCGGTTTTTATTTACGGCCATGCAGGGCAAGGCTATAATAGGCAGCAGAAAAGCAAGAAAGGGCGGAAAAGGGCATGAAGATCGCACTGTGCTGCATCAACTCCAAATATGTGCACTCCTCTTTGGCACCATGGTATTTGGCCGCGGCCATGGAGGGGATAGAGACATGCGAAGTATCGGTGGTAGAAGGAACGATCAACCAAAGTGTGGAGGAGATTAGCCAAAAGATTTTACATAACTCACTCGAAGTGGCTGCATTTTGCTGCTATATTTGGAATATAGGCATGGTGCGGCAGGTGATACGCCGCCTAAAGGCACAGCGGCCCGGCCTTACGGTGGTGCTGGGCGGGCCGGAGGTAACATTCCGGCCGGCAGAGATCCTTTCTCAATGGCCGGAAGTGTCCTATGTGCTTTGCGGAGAAGGAGAGGAGAGCTTTCCTGCGCTGATGCAGGCCCTGGCGGAAAAGCGGACGCCGGCTGGGATTCCCGGGTTGGCAGCCAGAGATGAGCACGGCGCGGTTTCCCTGATGCCGGCCCAGCCTTTGCGCGCAGCGCCGCCAGACCCATACAGCCAAGCCTATATGGAGAGGCTCAAGGGCCGCATTGCCTATTTGGAAACCTCCCGGGGCTGTCCGTTTTCCTGCTCGTTTTGTTTATCTGGTGTGAAGGAAAAGGTACGGTTTTTTGAAATGGAGCGTGCCAAGGAAAACCTGGTGCGGCTGGCCAACAGCGGCGCCAAGACCATCAAGTTTATCGACCGCACCTTTAACTGCCATCCAGACAGGGCATACGAGCTGCTATCTTTCATTTTGGATCAGCGCGGACAGACCTTTCCTGAGGACGTGTGCTTTCATTTTGAGGTAGGCGCCGATTTGTTTCAGCCTCGCTTTTTGGCGCTTTTGGCCACGGCGCCGCCGGGATTGATCCAGATAGAAGCGGGGCTGCAAAGCTTTTGCGAGACAACGCTGGAGGCGGTGGATCGGAAAACCGATCTTACCGTGCTGACGGAAAACCTGCGGCAATGCATCCGGCCGCACAACGTGCATGTGCATATCGATTTGATTGCAGGGCTGCCGTATGAGGATTATAAGACCTTTGCTGCGTCCTTCAACAGCGCGTTTGCGCTGCGGCCGCACATGCTGCAGCTGGGCTTTTTGAAGCTGCTGTACGGTTCGAAGCTTAGACGCCAGGCAGAAACGCGGGCGGATTTTGGCTACCAGTTCTCAGAGCTGGCGCCCTATGAGGTGCAGCAGACGCGATGGCTTTCGCCGGATGACCTGGCAAAGCTGCACGAAGTGGAGGATGCACTGGAGCGCATGTATAACAGCGGGCGGTTTTTGCGGACGTTAGACTATCTTTTGCAAGCCACGGGATGGTCGCCGTTTGCCCTTTTTGAAGCCTTTGGGAGGTATGCGGCGGCACAGGGGACGGCGTGCGTTTCGCTGGATCTCTACACCGAGTGGATCTGGTATTTTTTTGCCGGCCAGGAGGGCGTACAGGCAGAGCGGCTGCGCGACTGCCTGGTGATAGATCGATTGAGCTGCGACAACACGGGGCGCATTCCTCCCTTGCTGCGCAGAGAGGATAAAAGGCTAAAGCATGCAAAAGCCAAGGCCAGGCAGAAAAGGCCAGGGCAGGGGAAATTGGGGGTCGCCCTGCTGTATCAGCCGTTTCGCATCGCCGTGTTTGATTATACCAAGCGGGATGCCATGACAGGCCGGTACGCCGTTGAGGTATTTTGCGATAAAGAAATAGAAAAGATGGGGAGATACGCATGAATCAACTAGAGCAAGCAAGGATAGAGATCAACAAAATCGATGAGCAGATGGCGGTGCTGTTTGAGCGCCGTATGCAGGCGGCAGAACAGGTGGCGGCCTACAAAAAGCAGCAGGGCCTGCCTATTTTTGATAAAGCCAGGGAGCAGGCGGTGATCGAAAAAAACCTGTCGCGCATCCAAAACCAGGCATACTGCCCTTATTACCAGGCGTTTTTACAGCATTTGATGGATCTTTCCAAGGAATATCAGGCGACGCTTTTGAATGCATAAGGAGGCTTTTCGATGGTTGCGGTGATAGATATCGGATCCAACAGCATCCGGATGAGCCTCTATGAAAGGCAGGGACAGGACATCAAACGCCTGCTGCACCAAAAGCAAATGACGGGATTGATCGGCTATGTTGAGGATGGTGTGATGCCGAAAGAAGGCTTGGAAGTTGTTTGCAGCGTGCTGGCAGATTTTGAAAAAATTCTAAACAATCTGCATGTGGAAAAAGCAGCCGTGTTTTCCACGGCTTCCTTGCGCAACATAGAAAACACCGAGGAGGCCGTGCGGTATATTGAAAAGCAGACCGGCATAAAAGTGGATGTAATTTCCGGCGAAGAAGAGGCCATGCTGGATTTTGTGGGCGTAACCAGCCTATTAAAGCAGGATTCAGGCTTGGTGGTGGATATTGGCGGAGGAAGCACGGAGCTGGTGGCTTTCGAAAAGCGCAGGGCCCAGCGGGCGGTAAGCTTGCCGATGGGGTCCCTGAACATCTACAAAAAGTTTGTAGATGATATTCTGCCGACGCAGAAAGAACAGCGGCAGATCAAGGATTATGTACAGACGAAAATCAACGAAATGAAGGACTGGCAGGGAACCCGGGCCAAAACGATCTGCGGCGTAGGCGGTACGCTACGCGCTGCGGGGCGGCTTAATCAAAAGATTTTAGGACAGGAGGAAAGCTCGATCCGCGCGGAGGATATCAAGGAAATCCTGAAAAAGCTGGAAAAGGACGCCAAAAAGTATTTGCTGCGCATCGTGCCGGAGCGCATCCATACCATGATTCCGGGGCTGATGATCCTGGAGGGTGTGATAGAGTGTTTTGGCTGCAAGCGCATTGAAATCAGCCGGTATGGCGTGCGGGAGGGCTACCTGTTTGAAAATGTACTCAGGAGAGAGAAGGATACATGACGCACAAACAGTATGATTATACCTATACGCAGGATAGGGAGCTTTCTTGGCTAAGGTTTGACCACCGGGTGTTGGAGGAGGCCATGGATCCGAATACGCCGCTGATGGAGCGCATGAAATTTATGGCCATCTTTACGAGCAATTTGAATGAGTTTTTTATGATCCGTGTGGGCAGTCTCTATGATCTGTCCTTGCTGCCCCAAGAGCATAGGGACAACAAGACAGGGTGGACGCCGCATCAGCAGCTGAGCAACATCTTTGAGGCTGTGCGTCCGCTGTATGCTGAGCGCGATGGTGTGTACCATCAGCTGGAGGCAGAATTGTCTGCCAGCGGCGTGGTGCATGTGCCTTTTAATGCGCTGACAGAAAAGGAGAAAAAGTTTATCCGCAACTATATGGAATCGGTGGTGGGGCCGGTGCTGTCCCCACAGATTGTGGATATTCACCATCCCTTTCCGCACCTGATCAATAAGGCGCTGTATTATATTTTGCAGCTCCGGGAGGAGAAGAAAAAGCTTTTTGGCATATTGCCCATCCCGACCCAGCTGCCGCGTGTGATAAAGCTGCCGGGGCGTATGCGGTATATTCTGCTGGAAGAGGTGATCCATCCGTATCTGGATGATATCCTGGATATGTATAAGGTGGAGGAAAGCGTGCTGGTAGCGGTGACGCGCAATGCGGACATCAGCCCGGAGGATGAAGGGGTGGATGTGGAAGAGGATTTCCGCCGCCAAATGAAAAAGGCGCTGAAAAAGCGGGCGCGTCTGCACCCAGTGCGTCTGGAAGTGCAGGGCGGGCTAGAAGCCGGGCTAAGGAAGTTCCTATGCGAGAAGCTGGATATTCAGCAGGAACAGATCTTTACCAGCAGCGCGCCGCTGGATCTCTCGTATGTATATGCGCTGGGCGATGTATTTCCCCAGATGGAAAAGGAACTGTTTTATCCTAAATTTACCCCCAAATATCCAGGGGATCTGGTGCGCGATGAGAGCATGATTCGTCAGGTGCAGAAAAAGGATGTGCTGCTGTTTTATCCTTATCAATCAATGGAGCCGTTTTTGCAGCTGGTAAAGCAGGCTTCGGAGGATCCTCATGTGCTTTCCATCAAAATCACGATTTATCGGCTGGCCAAGCAATCCAGGCTGGCGGAGTATCTAGTGGCCGCAGCGGAGCGCGGCAAAGAGGTTACCGTGCTGATGGAGCTAAAAGCGCGCTTTGATGAGCAAAACAACATAAACTATGCCGAGATGCTGGAGGATGCTGGGTGTACGTTGCTGTATGGATTTGAAAAATACAAGGTCCACTCCAAGATCCTGTTGATTACCCGCCGCGTGAAAAACAAGATCCAGTTCATCACCCAGGTGGGCACGGGCAACTATAATGAAAAGACCGCCAAGCTGTATACGGATTTTTCCCTGATGACGGCGAATCAGGAGATTGGGGAGGATGCGGACGCATTTTTCAAAAATATGGCGATGGGAAACCTAAACGGAACATACCGGCATCTTTTGGCTGCGCCCCATGCGCTGAAACCGACGCTGCTGCAATGCATCGACCATGAGATCATCAAGCAGCAGAACGGGCGGCAGGGATACATTGCCATGAAAATGAATTCGCTTACAGACCGGGCGCTTATCGATAAGCTGGCGGAGGCCTCGCAGGCGGGCGTTAAAATCAAGCTGCTGATCCGCGGGATCTGCTGTCTGGTACCGGGCATTGCAGGCAAAACGGAGAACATCACGGTACACAGCATCGTGGGTAGGTTTTTGGAGCATGCCCGCGTGTATTGCTTTGGTACGGGGGAGGACCAGAGGCTGTATATTTCCTCGGCGGATTTGATGACGCGCAATATGGAAAAACGCGTGGAAATTGCCTGCCCTGTGCTGGATGGCAGGTTGCGAAAGCGCATTGGTTTAATGATGGATTTTATGCTCAAGGACAATGTGAAAGCAAGGGAACTGCACAGCGATGGACGGTATAGCCGCATGGAAGGGGAAGCGGAGCACATAGATAGCCAGGCTTCCTTTATGGCGCTGGCACAGCGCGAAGAGAAAAAACCGCCGCTGAATCGTATGCTGACACGCTGGAAATTCTGGCGGCGGTAAGGCGCTGCCAGAATAAGAAAAAGCCCGGAATTTTCCGGGCTTTTTTGTACCGTATCAGGCCGCATTCTCGTCGGGCGTCCCGCTGGGTGAAGGCGTGGGAGATTCCGAAGGAGAAGGCGTCGGCTTTTCGGTGGGGGTTGGGGTGGGTTTTTCCGTCGGCGTGGGCGTCGGCTTTTCGGTGGGCGCCGGTGTAGCGGTCGGCTTTTCGGTGGGCTCCGGCGTCGGTACCGGCGTGGGCTCTACATAGCCATGGTACGGATTGTTGGGATCGGGGTCTGTCGGGTCCCAGCCGCGGTACTGGGCGCCGCTGGCCAAGGCAGGCTTTGAGCCGCGCGGGCCGCTGCCGTTTACGATTTCCACAGTGGACTTGCTTGGTACATTGTTATAGATCCACTGCGCATCACGGCACAGCAGACGGATGCAGCCGTGGGAGGCCTTGCGCCCCAATTTGCTATAAGAAACTTCATTCATACTGGCGGGGTTTTTGTTGACATTATACGGCACCGAATGGAACAGGATGCTGCCGGTGATACGGCTGCAATACTGCCCGTATACGCCGCCCATCAGCGAATGCCAGCGGTACTTGCCCTGAAGTTTGAATGTACCACGCGGCGTGGCGTTGCCGGTGCCGGTAGAGCAGATCATGGTACGGACCAGCTGATCGTAGGCGGTGCCGGCGTCGTTCAAGGCATAGACGCAGACGCTCTGGCTGCCGATGTATACACGCACCAGATACCTTTTGGAAGCGTCGGCCACAGGCTGGCCGGAAGGATTGGTGGCGTCCGGCGAGGCGCTGGCCAGCGCAGGGTCGATTTCCTCCGGTGTTTCGTCCGGCGCATCGGTAATCTCCGGCGCTATCTCATCCGTGGCGGAGGCAGAAGGCTCTGTTTCAGAGACGGGCGCGGCCGGGGCGTCGGAGAAAGCATACGCCAGCCCGCCGATGAGCGCTACGACCAAAACACCGCACAGAATCACGATACCGGTATGCGTTTTCAAAAATTGCATTGGTTTCCCCCCATAATGAATGATAAAGATGATAAAAGTATTATACCGTTGTTGGGAAGAAAGAATCAATAAATGTTTTGGCTTTTTTAAGGATTTTGTGAATTTGTCTTCGATGGAGAAACAGGGGCCGCAAAAAGGGCACTGCGCTCCTCGTTTTGCCCCTTTGTTTTGGAAAAATATCCGAAAAAAGTTGTTGACAAGGCGCACCTTCAGGCATATACTTGTAAAAAAACAAAAACGAAATTGACAAAGGAAGGACGGAATAAAAGCATGGCTCAGCTGAATATGGCAATGAACTATACCTTTTATTTTTACTTCCGGGGCTTTAGCTTTAGCGCTGGCTATTTTACTTGCGCAAACCATAGCGATTCAATGAGTTTTTGTGAAGAGAGGGCGGCCTAGGAAGAGAAAAAAGGCCCCTATAAGCAGGTACAGCAAAGGAGAGCTCATTGATGAGCTCTCCTTTTTTGATTTTAGGTAAGGAGGAACCAAACATGATCGTCATTATGAAACCCATGACAGAGCAAAAGGAAATCGACAAGCTGGCGGAAAGCCTGACGGCGCAAGGGGTAGAGGTAAACCCGGTGTACGGCACGGACTTGACCATTTTGGGCCTGGTGGGCGATACCAGCAAAATAGACCCCAGCCGCATCGAAGCCAACCGCAACGTAGAGCGTGTGGTACATGTAGCCGAGCCGTTCAAAAAGGCAAATAGGATGTTTCACCCGGACGACACGGTGCTGGACATTGCCGGGCGCACGGTGGGCGGCAAAAAGCTGATGATGGTGGCCGGCCCCTGCTCGGTGGAATCGGAGGAGCAGATCACGGAGATCGCCAAGGAAGTGCAAAAGGCGGGCGCTGGGTTTCTGCGCGGCGGCGCGTTCAAGCCGCGTACCTCGCCCTACGCGTTTCAGGGCCTAAAATACGAAGGGCTGGAGCTTTTGAAGCTGGCCCGCAAGGAAACGGGGCTGCCCATCGTAACAGAGCTGATGGCGCCGCATGATATTGAGCGCTTTGTAGAGGATGTGGATGTAATCCAGGTAGGGGCGCGCAACATGCAAAACTTTGATTTGCTGCGCGAGCTGGGGCATACGAGAAAGCCCATCCTGCTAAAGCGCGGCCTGTCCGCTACGATTGAGGAATGGCTGATGAGCGCAGAGTACATTCTGGCAGGCGGCAATGAAAACGTCATCCTGTGCGAACGCGGCATCCGCACCTTTGAGACATACACCCGCAACACGCAGGACTTGAGCGCCATTCCGGCGGTGAAAAAATTGAGCCATCTGCCGGTCATCGTGGACCCCAGCCATGCGGCGGGCAAATGGTGGATGGTAGAACCGCTGGCTAAGGCGGCTGTGGCGGTAGGGGCCGACGGGCTCATCATCGAGGTGCACAACAACCCGGCCTGCGCACTGTGCGATGGGCAGCAATCCATCAAACCGAGCCGGTACGCTGCACTGGTGGAGGAATTGAAGGTCATTGCCAACGCCGTAGGACGCGAATTGTAAGCGAGGCGCAGCATGGAAACCAAGCTACATGTAAACCTGGGGCAAAACAGCTATGACATCCGCATTGCGCCGGGGCTGCTGGCGGACATTGCACAGGGCATAAAGCCCGTATACCCGGAGGGCCGCGTCTTTGTGGTGACGGATGAGCATGTGGATGCGCTGTATGGAGCCAAGGTGATGGGGTCTCTGGAAAGCGCGGGGTACCAGCCTAAAAAGCTGGTGCTGCCGCCCGGCGAAAAGACAAAGGCATACACGACGATGGCCCAGGTATACCAGGCCATGGCAGACGCCAAGCTGACGCGCAAGGACCTGCTTTTGACCTTGGGCGGCGGCGTGATCGGCGATCTGGGCGGCTTTGCGGCCGCAACCTATCTAAGGGGCATTCCCTTTGTGCAGGTGCCGACCTCGCTTTTGGCGCAGGTGGACAGCTCCGTAGGCGGCAAGGTAGGGGTAGACCTGCCGGAGGGAAAAAACCTGGTAGGTGCTTTTTACCAGCCCAAGGCGGTGCTTATCGACCCGCGCAGCCTGGATACGCTGCCCGACCGCTTTTACCGCGACGGCATGGCGGAGGTCATCAAATATGGCTGTATCCAGAATGCAGTGTTTTTTGAGGAGCTGGAGGGCTTTTCCTCCAGGCAGCAGGCCGCGGCGCACATGCAGCATATCATCGCGGTATGCTGCGATATCAAGCGCCAGATGGTAGAGCAGGATGAGCGCGATATGGGCCTGCGCATGCTGCTGAATTTTGGGCATACCATCGGCCATGCCATTGAAAAATGCCATGGCTATGAGGACTATACCCACGGCGAAGCGGTGGCCATCGGCATGGTGGAGATGACAAAGCGCACCGAGCGCCGCGGCTTGACGGAGCCGGGCACGGCCCTGCGCATTGAAAACCTCTGCCGGCAATACGGCCTGCCGGTGTGCGATGAAAAAGCGGACTTTACGCGCATTGCGTCCGCGATTACAATGGATAAGAAGAATTTAGGCAAGACGCTGAAGATCGTGGCGCTGGAACAGCTGGGCAAGGGTGTTCTGGTGGATACCGATCCGTCTTTTTTGGAGTGGTAGACCCATGGGGCAGAAAACGATACAGCCGACCCGGCTTTCCGGCCGGGTGAAGGTGCCGCCGTCCAAGAGCATGGCGCACCGCGCCATCATCTGCGCGGCGCTGGCAGAGGGGCGCAGCACAGTGGAAAACATCGCGTTTTCCGACGATATTTTGGCGACGATAGAGGGCATGCGGCGCTTGGGCGCACGCATTGAGGATATAGGCGGCGCGCTTGTTGTCGACGGCATCAGACAGGGGCAAGCGATGGGTGGCACGCCGGAGATAGACTGCAAGGAATCCGGGTCTACGCTGCGGTTTTTGATCCCGGTGGCCCTGAAGATGGCGCACGGTGCGCGCTTGATAGGCCAGGGCAATTTGGGCAAGCGGCCGCTGGATGTATATACCAAGATATTCGATGAGCAGGGGATTGCGTACCAAGCGCAGGGCCCGCTGCTGGATTTCCAAGTATCCGGACAGCTGCGCGCAGGCACATTTTCCATGCAGGGGGATGTGAGCTCGCAATTCATCACGGGGCTGCTGTTTATCCTGCCGTTGATGGAAGAGGATTCCGAGCTGATCATCACCACCCACATGGAGTCCAAAAGCTATGTGGACATGACGCTCTCGGTGTTGGCGGATTTCGGCATCCGGGTGGAAAACGAGGCGTACAGGCGCTTTATCATTCCGGGCGGCCAGAAATACCGGGCAACCCGGTACCGGGTAGAGGGAGATTTTTCCCAGGCGGCCTTTTTCCTGTGTGCCGACGCCATGGGCTCCGCCGTGCAGGTGGAGGATCTAAAGCGTGATTCGCTGCAGGGAGACAGCGCAGTGCTGGATATTTTACAGCGCATGGGCGCAGAGGTATGCCAGGAGGACGGCACGGTGTGCTGCCGGGCCGATGCGCTGCACGCGGTGGACATCGACGCTTCCCAATGCCCGGACATCATTCCGGTGGTTTCGGTGGCGGCGGCGCTGTGCAAGGGCACAACGACAATACGAAATGCAAGGCGGCTGCGCATCAAGGAGTGCGACCGGCTGCATGCGATCTTTGCAGAGCTGACAAAGCTGGGCGCGCGCATCAAGGAGAAGGAGGACAGCCTGGAAATCGAAGGCGTAGAGCGGTTTACGGGCGGTACGGTCTGGAGCCATAAGGACCACCGCATCGCCATGATGCTGGCCATTGCCGCCACAAGGGCGGAGGGCCCGGTGGTCATTGAAGACTGGGAGTGCGTATCCAAATCCTACCCGAACTTTTTTGAGGACTATACCATGCTGGGAGGGAACTGCCAATGAGCGGGCAATGGGGCCATAATCTGCGCGTATCCATCTTTGGGGAATCGCATGGCGCGGGCATCGGCATCGTCTTAGACGGCCTGCCCAGCGGCCTGGCGGTGGACTGGGACGAGGTGGCGCGCGAGCTGAAGCGGCGCGCGCCGGGGCAAAACGCGATGTCCACCACGAGGAAGGAGGCGGACGTGCCCAAGATCCTCAGCGGGGTATTCAACGGCTATACGACGGGTACGCCGCTTTGCGCGGTGATAGAGAATACAAACACGCGCAGCGGAGATTATGCAGACCTTAACGACACAGTGCGCCCCGGCCATGCGGATTATCCGGGCGCTATGCGCTACGGAGGATACAACGATTATAGAGGCGGCGGGCATTTTTCCGGGCGCATCACCGCGCCGCTGGTATTTTGCGGCGCAATCTGCAAGCAGATGCTGGCGCAAAAGGGTATCTATGTGGGGGCACATATCCAGCGCATCCACGATGTGACGGATGGGGAAATGACAGCGCAGCACCTGACAAAAGCGCAGTTTGAAGCATGGAAAGCCCAGACGCTGCCGCTGATTGATATGAGCAAGGCCGAGGCCATGGGCCAGGCGGTGGCCAAGGCCAAAGCCGGGTGCGATTCCGTAGGCGGCATTGTGGAATGCGCGGCCATTGGGCTGCCGGCCGGCGTAGGCGAGCCGTTTTTCGATTCGGTGGAGTCCACGCTGGCGCATCTGTTTTTTTCGGTGCCCGCTGTCAAGGGCGTGGAGTTTGGCCTGGGCTTTGCCATGGCGTCCCGGTACGGCTCGCAATGCAACGACCCGTACATCTGGAAAAACGGACAGGTGGAGACCACGACCAACCACAACGGCGGCGTGCTGGGCGGGCTGACAAACGGCATGCCGGTGGTGTGCCGCGTTGTCATCAAGCCGACAGCTTCCATCGCCAAAGAGCAGCACACCGTTTCGTTAAAGCGGAAAACCGAGGAAACGCTGGTGGTAAAGGGGCGGCATGACCCCTGCATCGTGCAGCGCGCTGTGCCGGTGCTGGAAAGCGTGATGGCGCTGGGCCTGGCAGACCTGCTGCTGGGGCGTTGCCAGAGAAAGGGCTGGAACGGGCAATGAAAAAATACGCATTGATCGGTGAAAAGCTGTCACACAGCCTTTCGCCCTGCATCCATGAGGCGGTCTTTGGCGAGCTGGACCTGGAGGCCGGCTATACGCTGATGGAGATCCCGGCGCGGTTCAAAGGGCATATTGTACAAAAGCTGTGGTACGAGGGCTACAAGGGCGCCAACGTGACCATCCCCTACAAGCAGACGGTGCTGCGGCAGCTGGATGTGCTGTCGCCGGCGGCGGAAAAGATTGGCGCGGTCAACACCATTGCCCTAAGAGGCGGCAAGTTTTACGGGGACAATACCGATTACGACGGATTTGGCAAGATGCTGTCCATCAACCAGATAGAGACAGAGGGCAAAACGGCGGCCGTGCTGGGTACGGGCGGCGCAGCCAAGGCGGTGGTGGCGTATTTGCTGGATCACGGCGTAAAAAGGCTGTGCCTTGTCAGCCGCCAGGCGCACAAAAAGCCCGGGTTTGAACAGCCGGGCATCGAATGGATGGAGTATGCGGCCCTGCCCTCCCTCAAGGGGGACATTCTTGTCAACTGCACGCCAGTGGGGATGTACCCCAATACGGGCGTTTCGCCGGTGGACAGAACGGTGGTGGAACGCTTTGAGGCGCTGGTGGACCTGATCTATAACCCGCGGCAGACAGAATTTTTGCGCCTGGGGCGGCTATGCGGCAAGACCGTGTGTGACGGGCTGTATATGCTGGTGGCGCAGGCGGTGCGCTCGGAGGAGATCTGGCAGCAGCGCGCGCTGGGGGATGAGATGATCCGGCGCATCTACGACGCTTTGGACGAGCGCCTCAGCGGCCCGCAGAAGAGCAATATCGTTTTGATCGGTATGCCGGGCAGCGGCAAGACCACCATTGGGCGGCGCATTGCCAAGCAGCTGAATTATGAGTTTTACGATATGGACGATACCGTGGTATCGCTGGCGGGCAAGAGCATTCCCGCGCTGTTTGAGGAGGGGGAGCAGGTTTTCCGCGATTGGGAAACGGAGGCCTGCCGCCACCTGGCGCAAAAGCAGCATGCCGTGATCGCCTGCGGCGGCGGCGCGGTGCTGCGGGAACAGAACATGGAGCTGCTAAAGCAGAGCGGCGTGGTGTATTATCTGGACCGGCCGGTGGAGCGCATCGCGGGGGATATCCGCCTTTCGACGCGCCCGCTGTTAAAACAGGGCAAAGAGCGGCTGTATCAGCTGTACCGGGAACGGGCGGAGCTGTATGAAAACGCGGCGGATGAGATCGTTTCCAACGAAGGAGCGGTCAAACAGACGATGCAACGGCTGATAGACAGCATCAAAAGAAGGGAAGCGCTGTTATGAAACTTATGGTCATCAACGGGCCCAACCTAAACTTTTTGGGCATCCGGGAAAAGGACGTATACGGGACGATGCGGTATGAGGACCTCTGCCGGTATATTACAGAAGAAGCGCAGAAAAGAGGGCATACCGTCTCTGTGCTGCAAAGCAACAGCGAAGGCAAGCTCATTGATTTTTTGCAGCAGGCCTATCGGGAACATGTGGAGGGCATCATCATCAACCCGGGCGCGTACACGCATTACAGCTATGCCCTGCATGACGCCATCAAGGGCAACGATATCCCCACGGTGGAGGTGCACTTGTCTAACGTGCACCAAAGGGAGGATTTCCGCCATGTATCGGTCACGGCGCCGGCCTGTATTGGGCAGCTGTGCGGCTTTGGCGCGTTTGGCTATGTGATGGCGATGGAAGCGCTGGCAGCGCACAGGGAAGGGAAAAAAGCATGAAAATCGTGATTGTGGGCTTGGGGGTGATCGGCGGCTCGTTTGCCCTGGCCCTAAAACAGGCGGGGTACGATGACGTGTACGGCGTGGATACCAATGCAGAGACGCTGGAAAAAGCGGAAAAAATGGGCATCATCCGCAAAGGATGCAAGGAGGGGAAGGCATTTTTCCCGGAGGCGGATCTCATCATCCTGGCGATCTATCCCAAGCTTATCCGCGCGTTTGTGGAGCAAAACCAGGCGCTGTTCAAAAAAGGGTGCATTGTGACGGATACCACCGGCATCAAGCGCCCATTTATTCGCGAGATCACAGAGGCCCTGCCAGAGGGCGTGGAGTTTGTGTTTGGGCACCCCATGGCAGGGCGTGAGAAAAAGGGCATCGACTTTGCCAGCGCAGAGGTGTTCAAGGGCGCCAACTATCTGATTACCCCGACAGAGCGCAACAAAGAACAAAGCTTGGCCGTGATAGAATCGCTGGTAAAGCAGCTGGGATTTAAGCGGGTGCGCCGTATTACCCCAGAGCTGCACGATGAAATGATCGGCTATACCTCCCAGCTGCCGCACGCCATGGCGGTGGCGCTGATCAACAGCGACGAGGAAGGGCGGGATACCGGCAGCTTCATCGGGGACAGCTACCGAGACCTAACACGCATTGCCAACATCAACGAGACGCTATGGAGCGAGCTGTTTTTGGGCAACAAGGAAAACCTGCTGGCGGCCATCGGGCGTTTTGAAGCGCAGCTGGATCAGATCAAAGATGCCATCCAAGCGGACGATACCGACGCGCTGTGCCAGATGTTTCAAGCATCCACCCGGCGGCGCGAGCGGCTGGAGGGATAAAAAAGGACACGCGCGTCCTTTTTTCTTTTGTTGGCGGTGCATCGGCGGTATACTAGAAGTAGGAGGCGGTATTTTATGCAAGAGATCCAAACGCTGCAATCCTGGATCAGGGATTCGCAGAACATCGTATTTTTCGGCGGGGCCGGGGTATCGACGGAAAGCAACATCCCGGATTTTCGCAGCCAGGACGGATTGTATCATCAATCTTACCAATATCCGCCCGAAACCATTTTGAGCCATAGGTTTTTTATGCAGCAGACGGAGGAGTTTTTCCGTTTTTATCGGGAGAAGATGCTGTATTTGCAGGCGCAGCCGAACCAGGCGCATTTGCAGCTGGCCAAATGGGAACGCGAAGGCAAAATAAAGGGTGTGATTACGCAGAACATCGATGGGCTGCACCAAAAGGCGGGCAGCCGCCATGTGGTGGAGCTGCACGGTTCTGTGCTGCGTAACCATTGTATGCAATGCGGCAAAGCGTATACGGCAGAGGAGATGGCCCAAAGCCGAGGCGTGCCGCGATGCGTGTGTGGAGGCGTCATCAAACCAGACGTTGTGCTGTACGAGGAATCGCTCAACGGTGCGGACATCGAGGAGGCGGTGCGGCTGATAGAAAATGCAGAGGTGCTAATCGTGGGCGGCACATCGCTGGCAGTGTACCCGGCGGCGGGGCTGATCGACTATTACAGAGGGGATCGGCTGGTGCTCATCAACCGCGACGCAACGCCATACGACAGGAGGGCAAACCTGCTGATTCAGGAGAAGATCGGCTGGGTACTGGGGCAAATCGACGCATAAAAAAGCGCCCGGTTCGGGCGCTTTTTGCATGGATTTATTGCTCTAAAGCTGGCGCAAGCTGCTCTCGCAGATGCGCTTCGTCCCCGCTTTTGCAGAGAAAGGTAAGCGTATCGCCGGGCAAAAGCACAAGATCGCCGTGGGGAATCAGGGTTTCGCGCCCGCGCTCTACATTGGTGATGAGGCAGTCCTTGGGCCAATGTACCTGGGCGATGCGTTTTTGGCTGACAAAGCTGCCGTAGTGCACAGGCAGATCCAGGAAAATGCGCTCTCCGGGCTGCGCGACGCTTTGCTGAGAGGGATGGAGGTTTTCCAACAGCGATTCATACACCGGCTTGCTGCGGCATAGATCGGCGACAAGATATGCGCAGATGGAAACCAGCGACAGGCTGAGCAGCTGGGTCAAAGAGCCGGACATTTCCACGATGAGGATGATGCCGGTGAGCGGGGCGCGCACGATGGCGGTAAACATCCCCGCCATGCCCAGCAGCATGAAATTGACGGCATAGGCACCCGGTACAACGCCGAGATGGATGGCCAGCTGCCCAAACAGCGCACCGGAAAGCGAGCCCAGCACGAGCAGCGGGAAGAAGATGCCGCCCGGCGCGCCGCTGCCGTAGCTGATCATGGAAAAGACAAATTTGCCGACAAGCAAAATGACGATGAGCCCCAGGGTATATTGGCCGTGCAGCAGAGATTCGATCATGCCGTGGCCGCCGCCCAGCACCTGCGGCAAAAACAGCCCGAACAGACCGGCGAAGGCAAAGGGGATCATCATTTTCACAGGCTGCGAAAGGGACAGCTTTGCATAGAGACGCTGGCTGAAGAGCAGCGTTTTGTTATAAAAAGCGCCGAACAGGCCTAGCGCCGCGCCAAAGGCGATGAGAAGCAGATAGTAGGAAAGGGGCAAAAGCTGCACGGGCGCCACGGCAAAGGTGCTGCCCATGCCGAAAAACAGCTTGGACACCACATCGGCGGTAATGGCGGCCGCCATGGCGCTGAGCAACACCTTGGGGTTAAAGTTGCGGTGCACCTCCTCCAAGGCAAACAATACGCCGGCCAGCGGCGCGTTGAAAGCGGCGGCCAGGCCGGCGCAGGCGCCGCAGGTGATGAGATATTTTTCCTCGGTACGGTTGCGGCCCTGAAGCTGTGCAGCCCCTTTGCCGCAGCATGCCCCCAGGAGGATAGAGGGGCCTTCGCGCCCCAGGGACAGGCCGCCCAAGATGGATAAACAGCCCCCGATGAATTTTTGCACAAGCACCTTCCACCAGCTGAAATCAAAATACCCCAACAGCTGGCCCTCGACCTGTGGGATGCCGCTGCCCTTGATCATGGGTTCTTTTTTCGCCATGCAGCCGACAACAAGGCCGAGGCACAGAAGACCGGCAAACAACAAAACGATGCGCCAGGGGCTCTGCGCCCAGCCGAAGAAGAACCGGCAGATCGATTCCCCGTAGGATAACGCAAAGCGGTAGGCTACGGACACAAGCCCGGCCACAGCGCCAATCACAATGGCCTGCAGGACAAGCCGGTAACGGTATTTTTGCGCCAAAAGCGCCCGAAGCGGTTGACGAGATCTCATAAAAAGCGCCCTTTCCAGCAGAAGTTTTACGGTTTAGTATAGCGCCGCATCGGTGGGTGGCGCAATGGGCAGGCATACAAAAAGGAGCGGTTGACCGCTCCTTTTTGAGAAGAACTGCCGTTGGTTAGTCGTGATGGCTCAGCTTCATATCCACAAACGAGAGAATTAGGTCGGTGCAAGCCTCTAGGCCGATGCTGTCGCTGTATACGGAAAGGTCATAGTTTTCCGCGCGACCCCATTTTTTCTCCGAATAGTAGCGGTAATAGGTGGCGCGCTGCTTATCGATTTTATTGATCTCGTCTCCTGCTTTGACGGGGGAAAGCCCGTATTGCTCGGTAGCGCGCTTGATACGGCTGGTCAAATCGGAATGGATAAAGACGTTGACGCAGTCTTTTCGATCGCGCAGCACATAATCGGCGCAGCGCCCAACAATCACGCAGCTGCCTTGGTCTGCAACCTTGCGGATGACGCTGGCCTGCGCCAAAAAGATCTTATCGTTCAAAGGCAGATCCTGCATGGCGGTGCTGTTGCCAAACAGGGAAAGGTTATAGAACCAATTGCTATTGTGCTGTTCGCCGAGGTTTTCAAACAGCTCGGCTTCATAGCCGCTTTCCTTGGCGGCTATCTCGATGAGCGCGCGGTCGTAAAACGGAACGCCCAGCTTTTCCGAAAGCCGCTGCGCGATCAAACGCCCGCCGCTGCCATACTGCCTGGAAATGGTGATGATTTTTTTACTCATGATGAGAGAATCCCTCGCTTTCATACGCCTGCGATTGCAAAGCTTTTCCCTACTTTATTTACATTATGAATCGTTTATGATAACATGTCAAATAACCGTATTGGACAAAAGCATACAAACCCCGCGTCTAAAAACGGCGGGAAACGGGCTGATTGTAAACTCCCCTGTCCTTGGAATTCCAGGTGTACAAGAGGGGTTTATTCAATTTTGTTTTGAAAACAGCGGCGCAAACAGGCGCGGCCGGGGGATCGAAACGGGGCTAGGGAGGAAAGAATTTGGAAGGAACGAGAAAAGAAAACAAGATGGGCGTGATGCCTGTAGGCAAGTTGTTGGTGAATATGTCGCTTCCCATCATGATTTCGATGTTTGTACAGGCCTTGTACAACGTGGTGGACAGCATCTTTGTTGCGCAGATTGGCGAGCAGGCGCTGGCGGCGGTATCGCTGGCATTCCCGGTGCAGACGCTGATGATCGCGGTATCGGTGGGCACGGGCGTCGGCATCAATTCGCTTTTGAGCCGCCGGCTGGGCGAAAAGCGGTATGAGGACGCCAATGCGGCGGCCACCAACGGCGTATTTTTATGCGTGGTAAGCTCTTTGGCGTTTGCGCTGTTTGGCCTGTTTTTTTCGGAGATGTTTTTCCGCGCGTTTACAGCCGATGAGACCATCATTGAAATGGGCAAGCAATACCTGGGCATCTGTACGGTTTTCAGCATCGGCGTATTCGTGCAGGTGGCGATGGAACGCATTTTGCAGGCCACGGGCATTACCATTTACAACATGCTGATGCAGGGCGCAGGCGCCATTACCAACATCATCCTGGATCCTATTTTTATTTTTGGATGGTTCGGCCTGCCGGCCATGGGCGTAGCGGGCGCGGCGATTGCAACCGTTGTTGGCCAGATTGTGGCGATGGGCCTGGGCATCTATTTTAACCATAAGAAAAACCATGAGGTATCCATGAGCTTTAAGGGGTTTCGGCTCAATGGACGCATCATCGGCGAAATTTATAAGGTGGGCGTGCCGTCCATCGTGATGCAGGCCATCGGCTCTGTGATGAACATCGGTATGAACAAGATCTTGATGTCGTTTACGGCAACGGCGGTCAACGTATTTGGCGTATATTTTAAACTGCAGAGCTTTATCTTCATGCCGGTATTCGGCCTGACAAACGGAATGATTCCCATTGTGGGATACAACTTTGGGGCCAGAAAACCAAAGAGGATCAAAGGAACGATCCGATACAGCATTATCTTCGCCTTGGCAATCATGGCGGTAGGACTGCTGTTGTTCCAGCTGTTCCCACAGGTATTTTTGAAAATGTTCAACGCTTCGGCGGATATGATGAGCATGGGTTCGATTGCGTTGAGGGCCATCAGCGTCAGCTTCCTGTTTGCGGCAGTGGGCATTGTTATGTCCTCGGTTTTCCAGGCGATTGGCAACGGCTTGTTGAGCATGATCCTTTCCATTGCGCGCCAGGTGGGCGTGCTGCTGCCGGTAGCGTATTTGTTTGCTCATACCATCGGCGTGAATGCGGTATGGTGGGCGTTTCCGATTGCAGAGGTCGTGGCGTTTGTCGTGTGCCTGATCATGTACCGATTCGTGGACCGCAAGTATTTCAAAAACCTGGAAAAGGGACAAGTGCTGGAAAATTTGGAAGGCATGGAGCCTGTAGAGCCGGCGGTATAAAAAAGGAGGATGCGATGCAAAAGCTGATTTCTTGGAACGTCAATGGGCTAAGAGCCTGTATGACAAAAGGATTTTTGGAGTTTTTCCGAGACCAGCAGGCGGATGTGTTCTGCATACAGGAAACCAAAATGCAGCAAGGCCAGGCAGAGGTGCCGCTGGAAGGTTATCATCAATACTGGAACAGCGCGGAGAAAAAGGGATATTCCGGCACGGCGGTATTTTGCAAGGAAGAGCCGCTTTCGGTTTCCTATGATCTGCACAAACCGGAGCACACCGGCGAGGGGCGCGCCATTACGCTGGAGTTTGATGCGTATTACCTGGTAAACGTATATGTGCCCAATGCGCAAAACGAATTGAAGCGCATTGAGTACCGCATGCAGTGGGAAGATGATTTTCGTGAGTATGTCTGCATGTTGGATCAGAAAAAACCGGTGATCATTTGTGGGGATATGAATGTTGCCCATGAGGAAATCGACCTAAAAAACCCAAAAACCAACCGCGGCAATGCGGGCTTTTCCGATCAGGAACGCGGGAAGATGACAGAGCTGCTTTCGGCCGGGTTTGTCGATACCTACCGTTACCTGTACCCCGACAAAGAAGGCGTATATTCCTGGTGGAGCTACCGCTTTAAGGCCAGGCAGAACAACGCGGGATGGCGCATCGATTATTTTTTGGTATCGGAGCGGTTGAAAGATCAGATCAACGACAGCATCATCCATACCCAGCAGTTGGGAAGCGATCACTGCCCGGTAGAGTTGCAGCTCAATGAATAAAAAAGGCCATTGGCCTTTTTTTATTTCTCAAAGAAAACGCAATAATAGAATATGCCAGGAAACGGGAAAAGCGGGGCAGGCGGCAAGAATCAATGGGAACCTCCTTATACGCTTGGTTTGTAGAGGTGCATAAATATTCCTTATAAAAGATAAATTGTTATGATTTCAAAATCACATTTGCCACGTTTGCCGATGGAAATATTTTTGTAAGAGTGGGGGAACATCATACATTTATAATGAGGATAAACAAGTGCTTTGTAAGGACGCTCTTCCAAGCGAGAGCGCACTGCAACGGGGCATTTGATTTTATCGGGCAAAAGTATGCCAGACAATCCCTATTCTGCAGAAATATTTTCTCAAAACGGTTTGCTGGTTTCTTCAATGCGGGGATAATTTTTTCAACGGACAAGGGGGAGGACAATAAATCCGTCTGTGGATCATCTCGTCTTGAAGAAGACATCCTATGTATAGCAGACAATCGAGCACAGGAACAAGGGATGAATATTTTCTGAATGAATATTTGATTTTTTGGAATTTTATGTGCTCAAGAGCTTTTTTTGTGATATAGTATATGAGGAAATCGTTCGTATCATGCAATGATCATTATGATGAGGAGGGTATCATTTTGGAAAAACTCAAGATCACTGTAGGCGGCAAAGAATTTTATGCAAAATTGCTGCAGGATAAGGCACCGAAGACCATTGCGCAAATGAAAGAGTATGGCCCGATCCATACCGTCATGCATGCGGCAAAGGTTGTAAACGAAGAAGTGATGTGCCCCGCTCCGTATTTCTACGAAGCAAAGGAAAATCCTGTCTTTGATCAGGATCCGGGCAATGTATGCTTCTATGCACAAAAGCATACGATCGCGATCTTCTTTGGCGACGTAATCCCGGTAGCAGATTGTCCGAACTTTGCGAAAATCGAAGAAGACTCATTGCCGGACTTCCAAGAAGTTGCTCGTACAGCCTGGAAGAACCAAGGACAACCGATCACGTTTGAAGTAGTGAATGTGTAAGGGAAAAGGAGAGAACGACCATGGTAAAAGCAGTAATGAAAGAAATCGACGATAGCTTTGCAAAGCTGTGGAATACGAAACCCGCTGAGATAGACAATATCTTCAAAAGAAATGCGAAAAACGGAAAGCATTTTTCAGTATGGGTTGGCGCATATCAGGAAATCGAAGTCGTTTGCAGAAACGCTTATAACTTTGTGGCTTGGGGCCAGGCGGAAAAGGGCGATTTGGAGACCTACAAACAAATTGCCAGCGATAGCATCAAAGCAAATGCAGGTGCTTTCCGCGTTTCCTTCGGAATGGGCGAATTTGCTGATCTGTTGCAGAAAGTCGGCGATGCGTACTTGGAATGCAAAGATTATGCTGAATTGGTAGAGCTGTCCAAAAAGATCCATCTGTATGGATCCAGAATGTTCTACTGGTTGGATAGCATGATTCCGTGGGCAAAGATTTCCGAAAACTTTAATTCCATTATGAATCTGTAAGGAAATCCTACCTCTATGATACAATGAAGATTCAATCAGCCTTGTCTTTGATTTGACAGGGCTGATTTTTTTATGGATTGCAAAAGCGGTGAATGGCTGAAAATGCTGCGCAGGAGGCCATGGAAAACCGATGCGAAATCCAATTTTACACAAAAAAATGAAATTTCCTCTAGCCTAATTGGAAAATGTATAGTATACTAACACAGTAGTATGCTAAAGCGTTATCAAGGGAGAGGATCAAACAATGAAGAAAACGACGAAAACACTGGGCCTGCTGATGGCGGTCCTGATGCTGGGCACGCTGCTGACGGGCTGCGGCAAAAAGCAAGAAGCGACAGGCTATGTTGTGCTGGAAGAAGATCTGGGGGCAGAGCAATACGGCATCGGGTTCCGCAATACAGATGTGGCGCTGGGCCTGGAGGTACAAAAGCAGCTGGATGCTATGATTGAGGACGGCACGGCGGCAGAGATTTCCCAAAAATGGTTTGGGGAGGATATCCTCTTAAAGGATGAGGCCTATTTGGAAGAGAGCACTGCGGCGGCAGATGACGATTCCCTGCAAAAGGTAAAGGACAAGGGCACCTTGATCCTAGGCCTGGACGACAGCTTCCCGCCGATGGGCTTCCGCGATGAAAACGACCAGGTGGTAGGTTTTGATATCGACCTAGCAACCGAGGTGGCCAAGCGCATGGGCGTAGAGCTGGTCATCCAGCCCATTGACTGGGATTCCAAAGAGCTAGAACTGGAAACCGGCCGTGTGGACTGCCTGTGGAACGGGCTGAGCATCACGGACGAGCGCGTGGCGGCCATGTACTTTGCAAAGCCGTACATTGCCAACAAGCAGATTGTGATCGTGCCGGAAGGCTCTGAGATCAAGACGGTAGCGGACCTGAAAGAAAAACGGGTTGGCCTGCAAAAGGGCTCTTCCGCGCTGGATGCGCTCAACGCAAACCCGGTGTCTAAAGAGCTGTCTGAGCTGGTGGAGCTGGCGGACAATGTAACGGTATTTTCCGAACTGAAGGCTGGGCGCATCGATGCGTTTGTGGTTGACGAGGTAGTAGGCCGTTACCTGATCAGCAAGGATGCGGAGCAGGCGCAATAATCCGCCTATCCACAAAGGAGAAATACAAGAGGCTAAGTTTCCAGAGACTCTCTGGAAACTTTTGCCTGTAAAGGAGTTTTGAACCGATTATGAGTGCAGACTATCTTTTGCAGCTGTGCGGAAGCTTGGCAGGCGGGCTGAAATATACCGTAAGCCTGTTCTTTATCACGGTGCTGGTATCCATCCCGATTGGATTGCTGCTCAGCTTTACGCGCGTGGGGCGGAGCAAGGTATTAAAAGGCGTAGTGGGTGCGTATGTTTGGGTGATGCGCGGCACGCCGCTGCTCTTGCAGCTCTATTTCTTCTGCTACGGCATCACGTTTTTGCCGGGCATTGGGGATTATCTGGTGATGGATCGGTTCCAGGCCGCCATTTTGGCGTTTATCCTCAACTATGCCGCCTATTTCTGCGAAATTTTCCGCGGCGGCATCCTGTCGGTAGACAAGGGGCAGTATGAGGCGGCCAAGGTGCTGGGCTATTCCAAATGGCAGACCACAACCAAGATTGTGATCCCGCAGATGCTCAAGGTATGCCTGCCGCCGGTGAGCAATGAATGCATCACGCTGGTTAAGGATACGGCGCTGGTGACGGCCATCGGGGTGACGGAGATCTTGTATTTTGCCAAGGCGTCGGTAAACCGAGATGTAAACGCGACGGCGTATCTAGTCGCGGCAGCGTTTTATTTGCTGATGACCTATGGGCTGACCAAGCTATTTCAGTATTTGGAAAAGAAATACAGCTATTAAGGAGGAGACGCCATGCATATGATCGAGGTCAAGGGGCTGCAAAAGGCCTTTGGGAGCGAACAGGTATTAAAGGACGTTTCCTTTACCGTGGACAAGGGAGAGACGGTGGCGGTGATCGGCTATTCCGGCGCGGGCAAAAGCACGATGCTGCGCTGCTTGATCGACCTGGAAAAGGCGGACGGCGGCGATGTGCTCATTGAAGGGGAGCCGCTGATCCAAAACGGCCGGTATGCAGAGGATAAGACGGCACGGCGCATCTGCGGAAAGATGGGGATGGTATTCCAAAGCTTTAATCTGTTTCCGCACATGACGGTGATGGGCAACCTCATTGGCGCGCCGATGACGGTGAAAAAAGAGGACAAGCAGCAGGCCGTAGCGCGCGCCAAAGAAAAGCTGAAACTGGTGGGCCTGGCGGACAAGGCGGATGCGCACCCCAGCGAGCTGTCCGGCGGGCAAAAGCAGAGCGTGGCCATTGCACGCGCGCTG
>UREB01000005.1 GCA_900546685.1 uncultured Eubacteriales bacterium
TGGTCAAAGCCACCATCATGGTGCCCAACGATTTCACCGGCCCGGTGATGGAATTGTGCCAGGAAAAACGCGGCGTTTTCATAGATATGCAGTATATGGATGCGGGCAGGGTACAGATCTATTACCGCCTGCCACTCAATGAGATCATCTACGATTTCTTTGATGCGCTGAAAAGCCGCAGCCGCGGCTACGCGTCGTTTGACTATGAAATAGAGGGCTATGAAAAGGCTGATCTAGTCAAATTGGATATTTTGTTAAACGGGGAAGTATGTGATGCGCTTTCCATCATCGTGCATAGAGACAGGGCGTATGCACGCGGACGTTCGATTGCAGAAAAGTTAAAGGACGTGATTCCGCGTCAGATGTTTGAAATCCCCATCCAGGCTGCCATTGGAGGGAAGATCATCGCCAGAGAAACCGTGAAGGCAATGCGTAAGGATGTTTTGGCCAAATGCTATGGCGGGGGTATTTCGCGCAAGAAAAAGCTATTGGAAAAGCAAAAGGAAGGCAAAAAGCGTATGCGTCAGATAGGCAGCGTAGAGGTGCCGAGTGAAGCGTTCCTGGCAGTGCTGAAAATGGACTGAGCCATGCAGCAAACGGCGGCAATTTATATCCATGTCCCCTTTTGCAAGAGCAAATGCCGGTATTGCTCCTTTATTTCGGCGTCCTCCTATGAACCGGAAACGATGGACGTATATTTGCAGCGCGTCAAAGAGGAACTGACGCAGCAGGCAGAGCCGTTTTCTGCCTACCGAATCGAAAGCGTCTTTTTTGGGGGAGGAACGCCTTCGTTGCTGCCAAGGCAGGCGGTTCCAGCGCTGCTATCGGTGATACGGGAGAGATACACGCTGCTGGCGGACTGTGAAGTGACTTGTGAAGCGAACCCGGATTCTTTTGATTTGGATTTGGCCCGATCTTGGGCAGACGCTGGGGTGAATCGCGTATCGTTGGGATGCCAAGCGGTGCAGGCGACGCTGTTGACGCTTCTTGGACGCCCGCATACAGCAGAGCAGGCGCGCTCGGCGATTCGCATTGCCAGGCAGGCGGGCATTGAGCGCGTGAATCTGGATCTTATTTATGGCATTCCCACGCAGACAATGGAGCAATGGGAGGAAAGTCTGCGCTTTTTGCTGGAAGAAGGAGTGCAGCATGTATCGTCCTATGCTCTCTCTTTGGAGAAGGGGACGCCGTTGTATGCCGATGTGCAGGCTGGAAAGCTGGCTATGCCGGATGAGGACTTTATGGCGGATTGTTATGAACGCATAGAGCCGATGGTTCGCCCTTACGGCCTAACGCCCTATGAGATCAGTAACTTTGCCGTGCCTGGGCAGGCGTGCAGACATAATTTGGTATACTGGCGAAACGGGGTATACCTAGGCTGCGGACCGGCGGCACACGGAGCCAACGATCTGCATGGCTGGCAACGCACGCGGAATACAGACAGCATGGAGGTATACTTAAAAAGTGGCCCGATGACACAGACGGAGCAGATTCCCCTGGAGGAGGAAATGTTTGAAACCGTAATGCTGGGCACACGGCTGAGGCAGGGAGTGGATCTTGCTGCGTTTGAAAGACGGTTCGGCATAAGCCTGTCGCAGGCGTATCCCAAAGCGGTACCAGCCTGTTTGGCAAGAGGGTGGGCGGTAATAGGGCGCGGCTACTTTGCCCTAACGCCACAGGTATGGTACTTGCAAAACGCCGTATTGCAGCTTTTTATGGAACGGCAATGAAGGATAGGCACCTGATTGCGGGCGGCTAGATGATTCCAGGAGAACGAGGATGGATAAGCAAGAGATCTATAAATTGCTGGAGAATAGGCACCTCTGGCACAAGGTTTTTACCCATAAGGCCGTATACAACATGGCGGAGATGGTTGCCGTATCGCTGCCTTATCCAGAAGCCGATGCAAAAAATTTATTTGTCAGGGATGATAAGAAGCAACAGTATTATCTGATGACTGTACAGGGAAACAAGCGGGTTAATTTGAAAGAGTTTAGGAAGAAAAACAATACGCGGCCTCTGTCCTTTGCCTCTGAAGAAGAACTGATGGCGATCCTAGGGCTTTTTCCAGGGGCGGTGACGCCTTTGGGCCTTTTGAATGATACGGAGCACAAGGTACAGTGTTTCATCGACAGGGCATTTTTGGATGCACCCGGGATCATTGGGGTGCATCCAAACGACAATACAGCCACCGTATTCCTGAAAACAAGGGATCTTATAGAGATGATCCAAATGAATGGCAATGTGGTACAAATATCAGATTTTTAAGAAGCAGAAACAAACCAACGGATATAAAAAAGAGCCGCACAGACTGTATGCAGGCTCCTTTTTATAAGCGGGGTAATCAGTCGATCCAACCAAAATGCTTACAGGCATATTCGATACCGTCTTCGTCCGAGCGTTTGGTTACAAACGTTGCCTTGCGCTTTAACGCCTCAATGCCATTGCCCATGGCAATACTCGTCCATTCAGGGCGAAACATCTTCAAATCGTTTTTGCCGTCGCCAAAGACGACAACGTCTTGATAAGGAGCATGAAGGGTATCCATCATCCGGCGAATGCCGACGGATTTATCGTCTGGCTCTACAAAAATGTACTCTTTATGGTAACGGGCAAAGGGAAGCTGGGAAAGAAGCGGAAGCTGAGATTCCTGTTCTTCAAGGCAGGCCACGTATACCTTGTAGATAGCGGTAGCCTTTGTATAATCAAAATCCGGCGCGATCAGCGTTTTCATGAAAGTGTCATGAGTGGCTTCCCAAAATGTGCCGTCTTTACAGGTGCGATAGGGTAAATTCCCGGTAGACACACCCCAGGGGAACCCCTTCTTTTCACAATCTGCGATGAGCTGCTTGCAAAGCGCTAGCGGAAGGGGAACGATTTCTACGATCTTACCGCCGATGGTAATGCCGTTGCCGCCATCGCTGACAACATTATCGAACCCGAGCGCCTTGGTATACTCCAAAGCCTTGGCTTGGCTGCGTCCAGTGGCAATGCAGACAAAGTGTCCCTTGGCACGCAACGCTTCTAGGGTGCGGATGGTAGACTTCGGCACAATGCCGCCAGGATTTTCGGTGGTTAAGGTGCCGTCGATATCAAAGAAGAAGTATTTTTTACGGGCCGGTTGTGTTTGCGCCCCAACATGCTCCATAGGTTTCAGGCCTTTCTGTGCATTGTTCCTATTCAAAGGACATAGAACATTACTGAAAGAAAATGTAGCATGGATGGCAATGGCTTTCAAGGCACAGAAATGTAAGCATTGGAAATTTCACAAAAATTCCTTTGTATCGCAATGGGGACAAAAGGAAAGTCCGGATTTTTTTGCCTGGGCATGCTGGTCTTTACGAGGTACGCGGTACAATCGGCCGTCTTTACAAAAGCGCGCGCCTGTCTGTTTAAAGAAAAAGGGCACCTGATGCGCGATACATTGCCGACGCAGCGATTCAATCCATTGCAGGTCGCATACGCGTGCCTGAGGCCCGGATTCGCCGCCAGCAGTGACCTTTTCAATCTGCCCAGTGGAGAGCGCATGGGACAAATCGACAGGCTCTAAGAGCGGTTCACAGATGATTTCTCTATGGCGCAGAGGGGCGGATAAAAGCAAGGGAATGCGTTCATCAGCGCGCTGTTGATCCTCGCAGGTAGCACAGATCGTGACGTTTTCATACCCATCGCCCCAGTTGCTGGGAAGGGAAACAAAAAAACGATCGATACGTTTGGTGATGATATAAAAATGAAGATCACGCCGTAAATCCATCATCGACCAGGCCTCGGCCCGCCATACGTCCGCCTGATCCAAGAAAAAATCCGAGCTAAAGCAGGTATACAGCGTGGTGCCGGCGGGCACTTTATAAGATCCGTCTCGCTTCTTTGCAAGAGGCAGACGGAAGGTACTGTTTAGCACGGCCACGGAACTATCACGCTGATATAGAGCGTCCCGGCGATATACGTAGCAATTTTGACAGCCAGGGCTGATTTTTACGCATCCGTGCCATGGATTCCACAGAGGCATAGGCAAGGCACCTCCAAAATCAGATATAAGTACTGTAACATAGCATAAAAATTGCAGCAAATCAATGCGGCGGGCAGTTCGAATTGTGATATCATGGAAATATTGTAAAAGGTATGATGTATAGGGGGAGGAACAAGCTTTGGGACAGGTTCTGCAAAAGGCATTGGGATGTATATTTGCCATTGCGCTGGGATATGTGCTCAAGCGGCTGGGGTTTTTCCAGGCAAAGGAAAAAGAGACCATCAAAAAAATTACGCTGAATATCACGCTGCCGGCAGCGGTGATTACCTCTTTTGCGGGGTTTCAGCCGGAGGCGCAGCTATATCTGCTGATTCTTTTAGGGCTGGGCGCCAATTTGCTCTTTCTGGCGATGGGGATGTTGCTGGGCCGCAATAAAGACAAGGCGACCAAGGTTTTTTATATGAATAACTGCCCGGGATACAACATCGGCGCTTTTACCATGCCGTTTGTGCAAAACTTCTTAGGCGCTTTCGGGATGGTGGTCACATGCCTGTTTGATATGGGGAATTCTGTGATGTGTACCGGCGGCACCTATGCCCTGACCTCTGCCAAAACGGGGGAAAGCAAGACCTCGGCCAAGGCGGTGGCAAAGACAATGCTTTCTTCCGCTCCGTTTGACGTCTATTGTATTATGATTGTCGTGGCGCTGCTGGGTCTGCCGCTGCCGGAGGCGCTGATTTCCGTAACGAGCTTTGTAGGCAATGCCAACGGATTCTTGGCAATGCTCATGATTGGTATGATGTTTGAAATGCAGTTTCAGCCGCAGCATCTCAAGCAAACGGGGGTGGTGCTGCTCATCCGATATGCTGGCGCAGCGCTGCTGGCGATGCTGTTTTATTTTGTACTTCCATTTTCGCTGAAAATACGCCAGGTCTTGGTACTGCTATGCTTTGCGCCCATTCCCTCCATTTCTCCAGTTTTTACCGGACGTTGCGGCGGAGATGAGGGGCTATCCAGCTTTGCTGCCTCCATTTCGATTTTAATCAGTATTGCCATTATGACGATGCTGGTTGTTACCATGGGCCTGGGGACGGGCGCATAAAATAAAAGACGCCGATTTTCGGCGTCTTTTATCTTGTAAGCACATACATTTTCATATCAAGCACCGCTCCGTTTTTTACGGCATTGTGCCTGAGCGTGCCTTCATACACAAAGCCGATTTTTTCCAAGACACGGCAGGATGCCGCATTATAGGCAAACGGCCCTGCAAAAATGCGCAGCAGGTTTGTCGACTTAAACAGAAGCTGGCAGATCTTACGCATGGCCTTGGTAGCGATGCCCTATCCCCAATAGGGTTCTCCTACATAATAGCCCATATCTGCGGTACGGAAGTGCATATTTTCTTTTCGGTATGCGGAGATGCTGCCGGCAAGCCGACCATCCGCAAGAATGGCAAAGGCGTAAACCGAATGTGGGTCGGTATCGATGAGAGGGCGGAGAAAGGCATGGGCGTCATCCACTGTGTAGGGATATGTACATTGCGGTTGTTTGCAATGGCAGCCAAGGACGGATGGAAACCGACAAGGCGATCAACTCCTCGGCTTGTTCTTAACAAGGAGCATGGCACACAAAGGCACCATAAGCCAAGATTCATACAAAGGAGATAGGTGCGCCTTGGGAAAATACATCGGGGCCGGCAATCAATACCTTGGCCTGCGGATGCATCAGCACCAGCATATGACGCATCGCAGATTGCGGTAAGGAAATGCAGCCCTTTGTAGCGCGGCCAACGCCGCAGTGTAAAAAGATGGCGCTTCCCTTGTTGGGTACGCAAGCTGCATTGTATGCCAGAGACAGTGCATAGGCATAGGCAGCGCGCTGGCTGAAAAGATGCTCGGCGCTCTGCCAATCGGGCAAAATGGTTTCATCCATGCACACGAAGCGATTGTAATACCGGCTTTTTGGATCGTCCACCCAGTAGTGAGAGGGTGTGAGCTGCGTATAGGAAAGGCGGGTGCCGGGATCTGGCAGCACCCCGAAGGCACGGCCTATAGGGAAAAGTCCTAGGGGGGTCTTTCCATCCCCCTCCTTTTCCTTGCCAAGGCCGCGAAGGCCGGTTCGGCAGGGGCAGGAAAAGCGTTGCATGAAAACATGGCCATACTGCTGAAACAGAGTGGCACGGCCTACTGTATCGTGCGAGACAATGACAAGCAGCTGAGGCGATTTCTGTGCTTCTGGGTAATATGCCATCAATTTAGTAAGAAAATGCTGATTCATGGTGCATTTTATGCGATTTTCCATCCGAAAATGACGAACAGAGAGCTTGCAAGAAAAAACAAGCCGGACGTATACTGAAAATAAGGGAGTTTTCTTATAGGGGCAGGGGGGAAGAGTTTCTGTGCAGCTTTTGAATGTGTCTCGTATTCTGAAGAATACGCCGTCGGAGGGAGAGCTACCTTCCGTCAAGCAGTTTATCAAACGCACTTTTCTCATTGCGTGGCCATCTACACTGGAATCATTTCTGATTTCCTTGGTCAGCCTGGTGGATATCATCATGGTCAGTACACTTGGCACGAGCGCCATTGCCTCTGTAGGGCTGACCACGCAGCCGAAATTCATCGGCCTGGCGGTATTTTTATCGCTCAACGTGGCGGTATCTGCCTTGGTGGCGCGCCGGTATGGAGAAAAGGACCGGGAAAGAGCAAACCGGATTCTTGGGCAGGCGTTGGTGCTGACCTTGGGGCTAACGGCCATCATCAGTGTGCTGTGTGTGGCATTTGCAGATCCGATCCTGCATCTGGCAGGCTCCGCGCCGGATACGCATGAGGATGCGGTTGCGTATTTTCGCATCATCATGGGCGGTATGGTATTCAACGTGCTGACGATGCTGGTCAACGCTGCACAGCGGGGCGTTGGCAATACAAAGATCGCTATGCGTACAAATATGGTGTCCAATGCTGTCAACGTGGTGTTTGATTATCTGCTCATTGGCGGCCATTTTGGGTTTCCCAAGCTGGGCGTGGCGGGGGCGGCCGTCGCCACAGTGCTGGGCACTGTATGCGCGTTTATCATGTGCCTGTTTTCACTGATGAAAAAAGGAATGTTCTTGGATCTGCGAAAAATACTACGGTCCTGGCGGTTTGACAAAAAGACACTGGGTTCAATTTTCAATATTGGTTCCAGCACGTTTGTAGAGCAGATCTTCTTGCGCGTAGGATTTTTGACCTATGCGATCATCGTAGCCAATTTGGGCACGGTGGCTTTTGCCGCGCATCAAGTGGGTATGAATATCATGACGATCTCCTTTTCCTTTGGCGATGGGCTGTCTGCTGCCGCAGTGACTCTTATCGGGCAAAGCCTGGGCGAAAAAAGACCGGATAAAGCGAAGATTTACGGCTCTGTCTGCCAGCGGTTTGGCCTTACCTGTGCGCTGTGCCTGTCGCCCATCTATCTGATATTTGGAAGAAACATATTTTCCTGGTTCTCGTCGGATGAACAGATTTTGGCCTATGGCGCGATGATAATGACCATTTTGACATTTGTCGTATTTTTGCAGATTTCTCAGGTGATCTATTCCGGCTGCCTGCGTGGTGCTGGGGATACGCGCTATACTGCGTTTGTATCCTTGATATCGGTTGCCATCATCCGACCACTCAGCGGTTACCTATTGTGCTATCCGATGGGGCTGGGCCTGCTTGGCGCATGGCTGGGTCTGCTGTTTGATCAGTTCATGCGTTTTGTGATGACGGCGGTTCGGTTTGTACATGGCCATTGGATGCATATCCACATCTAATCCGGTGTTGACAATTTCACACGGTTGGATACAATAAAATCAACGGATGTTGATTTTGGAGGAGTACGCAGACGCCTGCCAAAAGAGAGGGCGCTCCATAGGCTGTAAGGGCGCTTTGGAAAGGGCTGCGGAAGGTCGCTGAAGGAATCCGTTCGCAGGCCTGCGCGATGGCATGAATGAGGGGCGCTGTGTGCGCCTGAACAAAGGTGGTACCACGAAGCCGGCTTCGTCCTTTGAAACGATTTTCAGAGTACGAAACCGGCTTTTTCTATACTAAGCAACAATAGACCAAAGGAGAGAAATGGATATGCCCAAAGCAATTCCCGAAAAGACGTATGATTTTAAGGCCGTGGAGGACAAGCTCTACCAGGCCTGGCAAAACGCCGGTTGCTTTACGCCCGACATAGAGCCGGACAAGCAGCCTTATACCATTGTGATTCCTCCGCCGAACATTACGGGGCAGCTGCATATGGGTCATGCATTGGATGAGACATTGCAGGATATTTTGATCCGCACCAAAAGGATGCAGGGCATTCCGGCGCTGTGGCTGCCGGGTACGGACCATGCTTCCATCGCAACCGAGGTAAAAATCGTAGAGGCGATGGCAGAAGAGGGCTTAACAAAAGAAGAGGTAGGGCGCGATGGCTTTATGGAACGGGCTTGGGCATGGAAAGAGAAATTCGGCGGCCGTATCGTCACGCAACTGAAAAAGCTAGGGGCCTCTTGCGATTGGTCCAGAGAACGGTTCACCATGGATGAAGGATGCAGCCGGGCGGTCAACGAAGTGTTTGTAAGGCTGTATGAAAAAGGGTTGATTTACAAAGGAAACCGCATCATCAATTGGTGCCCAGACTGCCAGACCGCTCTTTCGGACGCGGAGGTGGAGTATGAGGACCAGCCCGGCCATTTGTGGCATATCCGCTACACGACGCCGGATGGAAAGGACAGCATCATCGTAGCGACCACCCGCCCCGAGACCATGCTGGGGGATACTGCCGTGGCAGTGCATCCAGAGGATGAGCGGTATGCGCATCTGATTGGGAAAACCGTGGTATTGCCGCTGGTCAATAAGGAAATTTCCATTGTAGCAGATGAATATGTGGATAGGGAATTTGGTACGGGCGCGGTGAAGATTACGCCGGCCCACGATCCGAACGATTTTGAAGTGGGCGTACGGCACAACCTGCCCGTGATTCGTGTGCTGGATGATGCTGGTGTTGTCAACGAAAACGGGGGCAAATACCAGGGCATGGATCGCTATGAAGCGCGCCGGCATATTGTAGAGGACCTAAAGGCCATGGGTGCGCTGGGGAAGATAGAAGAGCATGCCCACAACGTGGGTACCTGTTACCGCTGCGGTACGACGGTAGAGCCCATTGTGAGCGAGCAATGGTTCGTATCCATGAAACCCTTGGCAGAGCCTGCAATCGAAGCGGTACGCAGCGGAAAGGTAAAGTTTGTACCGGAACGGTTTTCCAAAATCTATTTTAACTGGATGGAAAACATCAAGGATTGGTGTATTTCCAGACAGCTGTGGTGGGGGCACCGCATTCCGGCTTGGACGTGCGAGGAATGCGGCGAGCTCATCGTAGCCAAAGAGGCGCCGCATGTCTGCCCGAAATGCGGTAGCGCAAAGCTAAAGCAGGATGAGGATGTGCTGGATACCTGGTTCTCCTCTGGCCTGTGGCCGTTTTCTACGCTGGGTTGGCCGGAACAGACAGAGGATCTTCGCTATTTTTACCCAACCTCTACACTGGTGACAGGTCCGGATATTATCTTTTTCTGGGTCGCTCGTATGATCGTCTTTGGTCTGGAAATTATGGGAGAGCCGCCCTTTGATACCGTGATGATCCACGGCATTGTGCGCGATAGCCAAGGGAGAAAGATGTCCAAATCACTTGGCAACGGCATCGATCCGTTGGAGATCATCGACCAATACGGCACGGATGCCCTACGGTTCTCTTTAGTGCAAAACAATGCCATTGAAAACGACATGCGCTTTTATACCGAACGCGTAGAGGCCGCTAGGAACTTTGCCAACAAGCTGTGGAATGCGGCGCGGTTTGTGCTGATGAATGTCGGCGATTATGAGCCGAAGGGCTTAGAAGGTCTGGCGCTGGCACCGGAGGATCATTGGATTCTGCACAATTTAGATGAGGCGGTGCGCGGCGTAACGGCCAATATCGACAATATGGAGCTGGGCCTTGGTGCGCAAAAGGTATACGATTTCCTCTGGTCGGATTATTGCGACTGGTATATTGAAATGTGCAAGACGCGGCTGCAGGGACAGGGCCAGGAAAAGCAGACTGCGCTGGAAGTATTGCTCTATGTATTGGACGCCACGCTCAAGCTGCTGCATCCGTTTATGCCGTTTGTTACGGAGGAGATCTATCAATCTTTGCCGGGCTCGGAAGGATTTTTGATGAAAGCGTCTTGGCCTACAGTGTGCAGTCTGGCCTCGGCAAAGACGGCGGAAAACGTGGGCCAGCTGATGGAGCTGGTGCGCTCTATCCGCAACCTGCGCCGCGAGCTCAACGTACCGCAGGGCAAACGTGCGCCGCTGTGCATTTTGGCAAGCGAGAACGAAAGAAAGTGTTTTGAAGAAAACAAGGCCTGGTTTACCCGCTTGGCCTACGCCAGCGAGCTTCAGTTTTTAGAGGATGAGACGCAGGCTCCCAAGATTTCCTCGTCCGCAGCTTCTCCGTTGGGAACGGCCTATCTGCCGCTGGGAGAGCTGATCGATTTGGAGAAGGAACGTCAGCGTTTGGACAAAGAAGTGCAGAAAGTGCAGAGTGAAATCAAACGTGCAGAGGGGAAATTGGCCAACCAAGGTTTTGTCAGCAAGGCGCCGGCCGCTGTTGTGGAGGAAGAACGGCGTAAGCTGCAAGAGAATCGGGCGCTGCTGGAGCGTGTGCTGGCTCTAAAGGCAAAGCTGTTATGATGTCGTTCCCTTCACACTGGACAGAGGAGCAAAAACAGCGGTTCGATGTCTACCTGCCCTATCTGGGGACTCGTAGGTTGATGCAGGAAATTCCATGCATTCATGTGGCGGGCACCAATGGAAAGGGCTCGGTTTGCGCCATGTTGGAAAGCATGCTGCGCCAGGCAGGGTATCGGACGGGGCTGTTTACCTCCCCGCATCTCTATCACGAAACCGAACGCATCCTCATCGATGGCCGCCCTATCGACCCGGCCTATATGCAAGAAGGGATGGAACACATAGCCGCGATACTGCCGAGCGCGGGCTATTTTGAAAGAACTTTCTTTTGTGCAATGGAGGCATTTGCCGCTTCTGGCTGCGAGATTGCGGTGATTGAAGCGGGCATCGGCGGGGCAATGGACGTGACCAATCTGGTGGCGCCCTGGGCCACGGTGATTGCAAACGTTGGATTGGACCATACGGCGGTGCTAGGCGATACGCTGGAAAAAATTGCCCAGCAAAAGGCGGGCATTGCCAAGCGGAGCGTACCAATGGTGTTGTATTCGGATCTGCCAAAGGGTGTGCATGATGCGATTGTCAGTGTCTGCCGAAATGCAGGCGCCCCCATATACGAAGGGGAGAGAATCAGGATCATACAGCAGGATGGGGCCTTGCATCCCGTGTTGACATTTCAAACCGATAAGGGCGAGGTTGGCCCGCTGACGTTGCCCTTGATGGGGGCGCACCAGGTAAAAAATGCACAGCTTGCGTTGGCAGCGATGATGGCTCTTGAAGGAAAAATCAAAGTAACAGAAGAACAACTTGCCGAGGGGCTGCGTACAACGCGCTGGCCTGGCAGAATGCAGTGGATGCCCACCTGTGGCACGGGCCCGCAGATTTTGGTCGACGGCGCGCACAATCCACAGGCGGCCTTGCAGCTCAAAGAGAATATCCAGCGGCTGTTTGGAAAATCCCCTGTCGTGCTTTTATGCGCAGTGATGCGGGATAAAAATACAAAGGAAGTTGTACGCCAACTGAATGAAATCGCGGAGGTTGCTGTCTGTACTGTGGCGGAGCCCCAAAGGGGAACGCCGCCGCAGGATTTGGCTGCGCTGTTTTCCTGTCCGGCTGAGGCTGAGCCGGACGCGGCCAAAGCCTATGCCAGAGCATGTGAGGCAGCGCGCCATCGGGGAGCGCTGCTTGTGGTAGCAGGCTCTTTGTACTTGCCTGGCGCCATCGGCATCGGCAGCGCGCAAGAAGGATAATATAGGGAGATTTTGACGAAATTTGGTGAATGTGAGACAAGCTTTACAAGGGAGAGTATAATAGAGGAAACAGAGCGTAAAAGGAGGAGAAGCATATGAAAAAATCGTTTGCTTTCATAATCTGTATGCTGCTGGGGCTAGCCGTGCTGGCAGGCTGCGGCGGCCAAACGGCGCAGCCCGTCGAAAGCGCGGCAGCTGCGCAGGGCGGTGCTACTGTGCAGCAAAAAGAGCTGACCGAGCAGGAATTACAAACTTTGGAGCCGTTATTTCGTATCGTGATGGGATGCTCAGAGAATGGATTTTCTGGGCAGCCGGATGCAAAAACGGCTTCCATCGTGGTATACAATATGATAAACTATGATATTTTTACAGCGGAGGATGGAGACCGTACAGACGACTGGGTCAGCGATGCGATGCTGCAAAAGATATACGAGGATTGCTTTACCGACCATGCTACGCCGTTGGACTTTTCCTCGTATACAATCATGAGCAGAAAGGACGAGGGATATAACTGGGAGCATTCAGATATGGGGCTGACGCCAGAGGCAACCGTCATGGACAGCAAAGGCATCGGTAACGATGAATATGAAGTGCATGTTTCGCTTAGATACCCAGAGGATACTGAGCTGACAGGAACGGGTACCTTTGTGATCCACAAAAAAGAGGACGGAAAATTTGGCTATACTTTGAGCGCGTGGGAGTATACCTGGAACGCTTAACAGCGCACAAAAAGGGAATGGTTTTCCATTCCTTTTTTTATATTTTGGATGATATTTGAAAATCAAGAGGGATTCGGCGATTCTCTTCTACCTTCGGAAACAATCGGATTTTTTGTAGTGTATCATGAAAATAGATATACTGGGGGGAGAAAAGATGAAAAAGAAGCTTTTTGCACTATTTTTGGCCGTATTGACTTTTTGTGGGCTGGCAGGTTGTTCATACAGTGTTGACAGCGAGCCATCATTCACACAATCGCCTGTGAGTTCGCCAACGGCATATACGCCGGAGCCGGCAACGCCTGCGCCTACGTTAGAGCCAACGACGACGATGACGGAAAGAGCGACGCAAACACCGGAGAAAACGCAGAAAAAACAGCAACAGGCTACGCAGAAACCAAAGAAAACACAATCCACAAAAACGGAAGACAAAACAGGCACCGTATACATTACCGATACAGGGGATAAATACCATCGTTCCGGCTGCCGCTATCTTAAAAAGTCCAAGCATGCAATCTCATTGTCCAATGCAAAAGCACAGGGGTATGCGCCTTGCTCGGTCTGTAAACCATAAAAAGCATGCCATTCGGCATGCTTTTTTACTAAACGCGGGGCAAGCAAAAGCGAATACAAAGCCCAGGCCTGTTCTTCCGCGGCTCTGCCCAGATTTTTCCGCCGTGTGATTGCAGGATCTCGCGGCAAATGGAAAGCCCTAACCCGGCCACAGAGCGCCCGGCATCCGAGGTAAACAGCGGATCGAAAATTTGGGAGAGCTGTGAGGAAGGAACGCCCTCTCCACTATCCTCAAAAGCAAAGCAGATGGAAGGGCCTTCGGCGTAGCAGGAGATACATAACGATTTTTCGCCATCCTGGAAATGTTTTAGACTGTTGCTGATAAGGTTGCCAAAAACGCGGCGAATCTTTGAGATGTCTACCTCAACGGCTTGTAAAGGGGCCTGGTTGGCTAAATTCATTTGTACGCCAAGCGAGGTAAGCTCCTCTTGATATTCCTCCTGTAAAAGGCTAAACAGCTGATTGGTAGTAACGATTTGTTTTTTCAAAGAGCCGGGCAGGTTACAGCTTAGATAATCATCAAACTCCTCTACCAGATCCCGAATGGTCTGCGCTTTATCATATATCGTGGAAACATAGCGGCTGGTACGCTCTGGTGTCAAAGCGGATTTCTGCATACGCTCAGCATAACCCATCACACTGGTAAGCGGCGTTTTGATATCATGAGAGATCGAAGCTATGATCTGGTTTTGTTTTGCCTTTTCTACCTCTAGATCCTCCGTCAGCTGCACGAAGGCATTTTGCAGCTGGCCAATTTCGTCCTTGCGTGCGGTTCGTTTGGGCTTTATACCAGCCTTATAGGCCTGCATATCGCCCTGCATCCGCATGATAGGACGCACATAATGAATGTACAGAATCAGGTAGAGCACAGGAAGCACAAACAGAAATAAAAGGATACCGGCGGTAAAGAGCCGACGGACAGCGGGAATCGATGAGGCGGACTTAATGGAGATAAATTGCGTAACACGCAGCAAAAGCGTCTGCCCATCAGCCTGCAAGGGAGAGGTGGCATTGATGGAGATGGCGGGTTCGTCCTGGTCTTCTGTGCGGTAGAGCGTGCGGCCGTCGAGATCTAAGAGATGAAACTGATATCCGGTAGCATCGGCCTGTTGCTGTAAATAGCGAGAAAAGTCTGATTCTAATGGCAGATGATCGGCATAGGAGGCGCACTGTACCTCCAGCGACGCTTGCAGCTGTTCAAATTCATGAGCCGTAGAAGAGGACAAAAAAAGGTTATAATAGCCAACCAACAGGCCAACGGTAAGGAACAATGTGGCGAGCACGATCAAAAGAACCTGGTTTCGCAGACGCATGGTGGTTTACTCCTGTGTTTTGATAAACTTGTAGCCAACGCCCCAGATGGTCTTGATATATTCGCTGGCAGGGTCTATTTTTGTGCGAAGGTTTTTGATATTGACGGCAACGGTTCCGATATCGCCGTAATGCTCTCCCCAAACGGCGTTAAAGATCTGCTCGCGAGACAATACGCGCCCTGCATTTTCCATCAAATACTGCAAAAGCTGAAATTCTCTGGTGGAAAGGGAGATGGGCGCCCCGTGCTTGGTTACTTCAAAGCTTTCTTGGTTGAGCCGGATACAGCCTACCTCCAGCCAAGGGGAGGCGGGCTTTGCATGGGTGCGGTCCTCTCGGCGCAGATGTGCTTTGACGCGGGCCACAAGCTCCTCAACAACAAAGGGCTTATAGATATAATCATCCGCCCCCATCTCAAGGCCGACGAGAGTATCCAGTGTACGGCTCTTGGCCGTTACAAAGAGGATGGGGCAGGAGACTAGATCGCGCACCTTACGGCATAGCTCCAGCCCATCCATTTCCGGCATCATAATATCCAAAATAATCAGGGAGAAATCCTGTGCCTGTTGGATCAATGCCAACGCTGCTTTGCCATCATGCGCCAGGACAGTAGAAAGCCCTTCATCTTCCAAGGCATCAGAAACAAGCTCGGCGATGGCCCTGTCGTCGTCCACAATCAAAATTTTCGGCATAAGAGACTCCTCCTTTTCTTTATTGTACCACAGCGTTAAAACAGATTGGCCAGCTTTTGCCAAAAGCTGAGCTGTGGCGCTTTCTCTTCCTCCGGCACTGCGGGCTCGGGCTTATGGATGTCGGCGGTTTTCAGCACGAACTGAACAGCATCTACATGCTCATTTTCTGGCGATACAAACGAAACAGGGGTAAAGTCCTTGCCGGCAAACGAATCGATGGCTTTTTGCAGCTCTTCGTCTATGGTTTGGTCTATGTGTGAAGTTTCTTGATTCATGGTATTGGCACCGTCCGAGAGGGCGTCGGCGCCGACCGCCAGTTGTCCCATATTTTTCTGTATGGTGGCTACGCCTCCTGTATAAGTGCCGAGAGCGGCATCAAAATCGTCATATTGCTCTTCCAGAGTGGAAAGCGAATCTGTCAGCGTAGTTAAGGCAGGATTAAGGTCCGCCAGCTCGGTTTTTTTCTCAGATAGGCCGTTGGCTACCTGACCGACAGCGCCCATTTTACTTTGGTAAATGGTGAGAAGGGCCTGAACATTGGGGTCCTGGCTATTTTTCAGGTTGGCAAGTACGGCCTTTTCCATATCGCTTTGCTCGGTTACCTGATTCAGGCCATTGACGGCGGTATCCAGGCCGGAAGGAAGGGCAGATAGCTTGGTTTTCAGCGTTTCCGCGCCGTTGCTTAGCTCTCCAATGGCGCTAAGGACAGTGCTGGAAGCCTGGGTCAGGGATACAGAAGAGTCGTTGATGCGATTTAGGCCGTCCCTAATTTGGCCGGAGCCATTAGCAAGATCCTGTGCACCAGTGTGTAAAGAGGACACAGCCCCTTTAAGGTCGTTGATCTTGCCTGTAAAAGAGGGGGTATCAATCTGATCGGCATCGACATCCAGCGCCAGAGAGATGCCGTTGATGTTGATGCCGTCCATTTCAAAATCGGTGACGTCGCTTTGAATGGATATATGCTTTTCACTGCCAGGCAGGATGGTATAGGTCAGCTGCTTGTCTGTACCAACATTGGCTTCCGTGGCCCCATCAGCGGAGATATTCTTGCACCGAGAAGTATCCAGGGCCAGGGTTGCTTGCAAAGCATAGTTTTCATAGAAGCTGGCGGTTTCTGCGCTGTTTTTGGTGATATCCATCTTGATCTCAAGATGGCCAGAGCTGCCGGCCAGCGTAGATGCATCGATGGGGCTTCCGTCTAGGAAATAGGATACCTGGATTTCCCACGGCAGCTGACGCTCTGGCAACGTTCCTTGGTAGTAAAAGCGCCCTTTGGGAGCAGAGATAGAGACCTGGCCATCCTGGTATATCAGCGCATCGCTGGTGGAAAGGTTTTTGGTTTCGGTATAAGCGCCATAGTCGTGTATGGTCTGGGGCTGTTCAAGATCAAACGCATTGACGACATAAATGGCCTGTACCTGGCCGGTAGAGGAAAGGTTGGCGTATATGATTTCTTCTTTTTCTGTGGCGTCTTCTGCGGCCAAGGCTGGGGGGATCAAAGAGAACATCATGAGAGCCGCTAGAGAGGCAGGCAGGACTTTTTGCATTGTCTTTTTCATGTTGATTACACCTCCGAAGTGTGAAAATGGAATTTTTTGTGCGAGGTTGTTTGGCAAATAACTTTATCAAACAGGATCAGCAGACCGGGTAGTACAAACAGCACAAGCAACATAGACAACAGCGCGCCGCGCCCTACCAAAAAGCCGAGCTGGCTGATGATAAGCCCAGTTGAAATCATCCCCATGATGGTGCCGCATACCGCAAGGATAGAGCCGCTTGTCAAAATGGAGATGGTGCAGTCTCGTACCGCATAGACGGCAGATTGGACCTTGTTTTCCGTTTCCCGGTGCTCCAAATATCGATTGGTGAACAAAATGGCATAGTCCACTGTGGCGCCCAGCTGGATGGAGCTGATGATCAGGTACGAAATATAGTGCAGCGTCGTCCCCATAAAGTAGGGCACTGTGAGATTCAGCCAGATGGAAGATTCGATCACCAGCAGCAATAGGATGGGCAGCGAGATCGATCGGAAGGTAAGCAGTAAAATCACGAAAATGGCACCAATGGCAACCGCGTTGACCCTGACATTGTCCGCAACGACGGTATCCTTTAGATCCAGCGTGTTTACAGCCTGCCCAGTCAAATGATAGGTATCTGGATAGGCGCCTTGGGCGATCTCACGCACCTTGTTTACGACGCTGAACGCCTGCTCTCCGTCGGTATCTGTGCCGACGGTCAGGACGATGCGGCTGTAATGATCGCTGATCAGCTCGCTGAGCTGGCTTTCCGGCACATATTCCGTGGGAATAGGAGCGCCGACAGTACCGACATACGAGATGACGGAGGTGATTTCCGGCATGGCGTTGAGTTGATCTACCACGGATTTTTCTTTGGCAAGGTCGCCCTTTGGCACCATCAACACCATCTGGTTTTCCCGGCCGAATTTTTCTTCAATGGCACTTGTTTCCCGGCCGATCTGTGTATTTTCGCCGCCAAAGATCCCGGAGGTGCCAAACTTGAAAGTGTTGTTGGATTGTGCCAGAAAACAGGGGACAACAAGTATGGCAAAACAGATGAGAATAGGGGCCTTGATTTTTACGGCAAAGCGCCCCATCTTTTCAAACGAAGGCAGGAAGCGGCGGTGCTGGGTTTTGTCAATGAGCTTATAGCTGTATACCGCCAGAACTGGCAGCAATACCAGCACTGTGACCAAACTGAAAAGGATGGCTTTGGCCATGACCAGCCCCATATCCGGCCCGATCTTAAACCGCATCAAGATCAGTGCGGCAAAGCCGATGACGGTGGTAAGCCCGCTGGCCATGATGGAAGAGGTGGATTTTTTGACAGCCTCCACCATGGCTTGCTGCACATCCATGCCGGTGCGCCGGAATTCGGCAAATCGATGCAGCAGGAAAATGGAATAGTCCATGGAAACGGCAAGCTGTAAAATGGCACCGGCTGCCTTTGTAACAAAGGATACGGTACCGAAGATGACGTTGGTACCCATGTTGAGCAGGATGGCAACGCCGATGGTAGCCAAGAAGAGCACGGGCTCAAACCAGCTAGAGGTGGTCAGCAGCAGGATCACAAATACGATGGGAATGACGATCATCATCATACGGCTTAATTCAGAGCTGGTAGATTCGATAACGGCGACGGTATCCACACAGCTGCCGGCCATCATCCCCTTATCACCAAGAAGGGCGCGTATATCGGCCAGACACTGGGCCTGCTTGGAGGTGTCTACCGTTATGCTGAACAGTGCGCAGTTGTCCTTGTACCAATCCTCAACCGTTTCCTGCGGCATGGTCTCCAGCGGTACGGCCAAAGACTGCACATCATCCAGCCATTGAATTTCCTGCACGCCGTCGATCTCGCGCATCTTTTCCTTATAGGCCAACGCTTCTGGAATGGTAACATCCTGTACCATAACGCGTGCATTGGCTGGGTCCTTGGCATATTCTTTTTCCATCACATCCAGTGCGATGGTGGAGGGGGCGCTGTCTGGCAGGTAATCCATAAGATCATAGTTGATATTGACCGTCATGGAAAGCAGCGCGCTTGCGATGGTAGCGATGATAAAAATGAGCAATACGGTTTTTTTATGCTTCAATATGGTATTGGCAAATCTATCCATCGAATCGATCCTTTCGTTTTGATTTCCAATAGTACCTTACAGATTCTTTTCAGGAAAGGAGTCGAAATAAAATTAAGAATTCTTAAAGCCAAGATTTGTAGAGAAAAAGAAAAGCGCCGGTTACACGGCGCTTTTAGCATGGTTATTTTAGCATGATTACGGTATCCTTGGCGCGTGGCTTTGCCGTCGGAGCTTCATCTGGGACACCGACAATGCATGACCCGACAGCTTGGTAATCCTCAGGGACAGACCACTGCGCTTTCAATGCACGCCCTTCCTCGGTTTGAAAAAGATCGATCACGCAATGGATCCAACAGGAGCCCAGGCCTTCTGCCTTTGCCTGGTTCATCATATTGCCCAGGCACAAAGCGCCGTCGGACAAGGGCGCAATGGCATCTTTTTGAACAAATACGATGATAAGGGTAGGGGCATTGTAAAAGGGGCTATCTGCGCTGCCTGTCATGGACATAGCAGCTTGGGCCACCTTTTGTAGTTCGTTGGGATTTTGAATGACAACGAGCTTCCAAGCCTGCTCATTCATGGCGCTGGGTGCAAAGAGACCTGCGGTAAGGATAGCGTTAAGCTGATCGTCTGTGATTTGCAAGGGTTTATACTGGCGGATGCTGCGACGGGTAAGCAGGATATTCGACGCTGTATGCATATATAGACCTCCTTTTGTATTGGTAGGTTAAGCATAGCACAATACATAGCATACCGTATAGAATGACAGCAATTTGTCCGATGCGGCAGACCATACGGCAGAAATTTTTTTGACAGAGATTATCCCCGCCCTTTACAATGTTGGGCAAGGGGATGAACGCCCCTAGGACTGGAAAGGAGAAAATCAATATGGAACATAAAAAGGGCCGCTTTGAAATGATGGTCGATACAACGAATACAGCACGCGCTATGGGAAGCGGTAGCTTGGAGGTGTTGGCTACGCCGGCAATGGTCGCCATGATGGAACATGCAGCCTGCCTTGCGCTGGAAGGTGCGCTGCCAGAGGAACTGACTACCGTAGGCGTGGACATGCAGGTTAGCCATGTATCGGCTTCGCCCGTTGGTATGAAGGTTTGGGCAGAGGCAGAGCTGATGGAAACGGATGGGCGCCAATATACCTTTGAGATTGAGGCGTTTGACCAAGCAGGCCCTATCGGAAAGGCCGTGCATAAGCGTGCGAGTGTCAAAAAGGAAAGATTCATGCAAAAAACGCAGGGCAAACTGCAAAAATAAGCGTGTATACACATAATTTTCGGCCAACTGCATATGCTTTGGTAAGACGGATGCTCCTTGAGGATCCGGCTAGAGTAGGCGTTGGCCTTTTCTTATACCTTAGGATTTCTTGACTTTTTTTCCACGACAAGATATAGTAAATATAATAGGAATTATTCTTAATTATAGCGCTTCTCTTGAGAAAGTGGGTGAAGAGATGAAATACAGCAAACAGAGAGAAATGGTATTGCAGGCCGTTGGCCGTCTGCCAGGGCATCCCAATGCTGCGGAGGTATATGAAGAGGTGAAAAAAGCATGTGCATCTATCAGCTTAGCGACAGTTTACCGAAACTTGAACACAATGGCGGATCATGGGCTCATCGGAAAAGTTTGCCTGCCGGAGGGGGCAGACAGGTTTGATAAGGAGACCCATCTGCACGATCATATGATCTGTACTTGCTGTGGGGACGTGATAGATCTGCCGCCGGCGCCCTGGCAGCAGACCTATGCAGAGATAGAGGAAAAAACAGGCTTTACGCCAGAGAGTCATCGGCTCATCGTCTATGGACTTTGCAGTGAGTGTTTCAAGGCACAGCAGAAGGAGAACGCAGTATGAGCAGCTTGGAAGGAACCAAGACAAAAGAAAATCTGGAAGCCGCATACAGGGAGAAATCCGAAATACGCTGTCGCTATGCGTATTACGCGGCGCAGGCGAAAAAGGAAGGGTATGAACAGATTGCAGGGATGTTCCAGCAAGCTTCTGAATATAACAAGGAACATGCCAGGGTCTGGTTCAAGCTGCTCAACGACGGCATCGGAGATACCAAGGAAAATGTACGGCAGGCTGTGCAAACGGAGCGGCAGCTATGGACCGAGCAGTATTTGGCATATGCTGAGCAGGCAAAGGAAGAGGGATTTGATCAGATCGCTACGCTGTTTGAGGGCATGGCGGCCATATCCAAAATGCAGGAGCGTGGATTTGCCCATATGGAACAGGCGCTGGAAACGCAAAGCGTCTTTGCAAGGCAGGAAACGCTCCGGTGGCTTTGCCGAAACTGCGGATTTATCCAAACGGGGCTGCAGGCACCGATGCAATGCCCGATCTGCGCACAGCCGCAGGCATATTTTCAGCCAATGATAGAGAATGGATAATAACAGCACAGCGCCGTAAAGGCGCTTTTTCTTTTACTTTGTAAAAAGTTTCCACTTTTCCCAAATAACATCAGAAAGGATCAACATGGCGAAACAGGCAAACGAGCAAAAAAAGCCAGACAAAAAATACGATGTATGGAGGATGCGCTGGAGTTTTATTCTGTGCGGCTTGTTTGCTTTGCTGCTTGTACCAGGCAGCACGATAGCGCTGGCCGGTAGAGACAACGCATTGTACTTTTCTCTCTCTGCCATTGGGAATGCGCCTGGCAATCGATTGGCCCTGATTCTATGGACATTGGCTAGCAGCGGCTTTTTTGTGTATGCGTTGAGGCTGCTTCTGCTGCTGTGCGGACAAAACAACAGCTTATCAGAGCCGTTGATGTGCTTGGCAGGGGGGATGCTTGTTGTGTGCAATCTTTTGCCTTTTTTGCCCGATGAACTGCCTAGGTTGGCGCAGTATCATAACTTTTTGGCGATGTCTGCTTCCTGTCTAGTGGCCTTGAGTTTGCTGGTGTTTGTTGTCGACTTGAGAAAGTTTGACATAGCGGTATGCAAGGAATCGGCTGGTTTGCTGACGCTGGTATTGGTATCCGGGGGCCTTCCGTTTTTTCTGTTTGGCGTCAACGGTGTGCTGGAAGGGATTTGTATCATACTCGTATGCCTGTTTTTATTTTTCGTATTGATCTTGGTGGTAAGAGCAAACGCTGCAGCCGGCATCTATGCACAAACAGAGAGGGAATCTACTTGCAGAAAGGAAGGACAATAGGCCGAATTTTTCTTGCACAAAGCAGAAAGGGGCGATATAGTATAACAAAACAAAAGAATAAGAAAGCGGAGTGACGCGCAAATGAAAATCGAGACGCAGTGTCTGCATGAGGGATACACGCCGGGCAACGGGGAAACACGTGTACTTCCCATTTATCAAAGCACAACGTATGTATATGACAGCACAGAGCACGTAGGGGATCTATTCGACCTGACAGCAGAAGGACATATGTACTCCAGAATCAGTAACCCTACCGTAGCGGCGGTGGAGGAAAAGATCGCGGCACTGGAGGGTGGCGTGGGAGCGCTTTGTACCTCGTCTGGCCAGGCGGCCAATCTCATTGCCATGCTGACGATTTTGAAATCTGGCGATCATATGATCAGCACCGGGACGATCTACGGCGGAACCGTCAATCTTTGGGCTGTGACCTTTCAGCGCTTTGGCATAGAGGTAACCTTTGTTGACGCGGATGCGCCGGAAGAGGAGATCGAAAAGGCGTTCCGCCCCAATACAAAGGTGGTATTCGGCGAAACCATTGCAAACCCCTCCATTGCCGTGCTGGATATCGAAAAGATGGCTAGGTTGGCGCACCGGCATCATGTGCCGTTGATTGTAGACAATACCTTCGCAACGCCTGTATTGTGCAAGCCCTTTGATTTTGGCGCGGACATCGTGACGCATTCAACGACAAAATACATGGATGGTCACGCAGTACAGCTGGGCGGCGTGATTGTAGACAGCGGACGATTTGATTGGACCTGCGGACAATTTCCGGAGTTTACCGAGCCGGACGAATCATATCATGGCGTTGTGTATAGCGAGGCTTTTGGCAATGCGGCGTTTATTACCAAGGCACGGGTGCAGATGATGCGGGATCTGGGCTCAACGATGACGGCGCAGGGTGCGTTTTACTTAAATTTAGGCTTGGAAACCCTGCCGCTCCGCATGGCAAAGCACTGTGAAAATGCGGACGCCGTGGCCAAATACCTGGCCAAGCATGAAAAGGTTGCTTCTGTGAATTATCCGACGCTGCCGGGGGATAAATACCATGCCTTGGCGCAAAAGTATCTTCCGAAAGGAAGCAGCGGGGTCGTTGCGTTTGATATCAAGGGTGGCAGGGAACCAGCGGTGCGCTTTTTGGATTCGCTGCATTTGGCGGCCATTGTGGTTCATGTGGCGGAAACCCGTACGGCTGTGCTGCACCCGGCACGCTGCACCCACCGACAGCTGACGGATGAGCAGCTGGTTGCCGCTGGGATTACACCCGGGCTGATCCGTTTTTCCTGCGGGATTGAGAATATAGAGGATATTCTGGAGGATCTGGAGCAGGCTTTGGCAAAGGCTTGAGCAAAAGGCGCATTATGCGCCTTTTTATTTTGCGGAAAAGTGAATAAATATTCTATATATAATATGCATATTCAATGATATATTTTGCATAAATGAGTATATCAAGCGGGGTTTTTCACAAAATATACGTATTTGAATGAATTTTTATAAAAAAATTTCTGACAAATGCTTGACATATTGCATGAAGCAAACTATAATACATCCATCTGATATGTCATACGACTGGGGAGGAAAAGAACATGAAGCATGGTAAGAAAGTATTGGCCTTGCTGGTATGCGTTGCAATGACCGCTGTACTGGCTGTGGGTTGTGGCGGAAGCAGCAAATCTGCCTTGGATGAAATTAAAGAAAAGGGCCAGTTGGTCTGGGGAACGAATGCACAGTTCCCGCCGTTTGAAAGCAAGGACGGCAGCGGCAATGTGGTAGGCGTGGACGCAGATATTGCAAAAGCGATCGCAGATGAACTGGGCGTAGAGCTCGTGGTAGAGGATATGGAATTTGATTCCCTGCCGGCTGCGCTCAAGAGCGGCAAGATCGACATCATCGGTGCGGGCTATACCGAAAACGACGAGCGTTTGCAGGAGATGGATTTCTCCAATAAGTATTTCACCGCCGAGCAGATCGTGGTTGTAAAATCTGGCAACACTGCCATTACCGATAAGGATAGCCTGAAAGGTAAGAAGATCGGTGTACAGACCGGCACCACCGGAGATCTGGAGGTTGCAAGCAAGGTTGAAGGCGCAGAGGTAAACCGTTATGATTCCATGCAGCTGGCCTGTGAGGATGTGAAAAACGGCAAACTGGATTGCGTCATCGGCGATAACCTGACCATTGGCTTCATTTTGAATAAAATGAACGGCGAACTGGTTAAGGTAGAAGGCATCAGCTACGACAGCGAGCAGTACGGATTTGCCGTGGTAAAAGGCGAAACCGAGCTGCTGGGAGAGGTCAATAAGGTCATTGACAAGCTGGTACAAGACGGAGAGATCGACAAAATGGTAGATAAGTACAACGTAGGTGAATAAGTACTATCGAGCTTTGCTGAATGGCCACTGCCGCAAGGCAGTGGCTTTTGCATGAAGAAAAAACCAAGGAGGCGTACATTTGGGACTCATCGATGGATTGAGCGGGGTTATTTACAGTAACCTCATTCGGGAAAGCCGATATACGCTGTTTTTTGACGGCTTGGTAACGACGCTGGAGATCACAGTGGTTGCATTGCTGCTGGGCATTGTCATTGGGCTGATTGTGGCGTTGGTACGCGTGATGCATATCAAAGTGCTGGACAAGATTGCCAAGGCATATGTGGATATCATCCGCGGCACACCGGCGGTGGTACAGCTCGTTATCATTTACTATGCAATTTTGGGCGGCGTGAACTTGCCGAAGGTATTGGTAGCGTCCGTTGCTTTTGCCATTAATTCCGGCGCCTATGTATCTGAGCTGATTCGCGGCGGTATTTTGGCGGTAGACAAGGGACAGATGGAAGCGGCGCGCAGCTTAGGGATGAGCTGGGGTCAGTCTATGCGGCATATCATCGTGCCACAGGCAACCAAGCATATCCTGCCTGCGCTGGTCAATGAGTGTATTCAGGTGTTGAAGGAAACCGCCATCGCTGGATACATAGCATTGGATGACCTGACAAGGATGGGCAATATCATACGCAGCCGCACCTTTGATGCGTATACGCCGTTTATTGTCGTAGCGATCATCTATTTCTATACGACTACGATACTGTCTCTGTTTGCAGAGCGGCTAGAAAAGAGGATGAGGGCCAGTGATTAAGGTAGAAAATCTGCATAAGTATTTTGGCGACCTGGAGGTGTTAAAGGGCGTCAATGCTAAGATTGATAAATCTGAGGT